>JAQGJZ010000551.1 GCA_028290385.1 Enterovirga sp. | reverse complement strand
CGCCGATGACGGGGCGGGCGTCGAATGTTTCGTGGTTCGCCTGGACGGCACGACGGACAGGCCGGACGGCGGCACCTACCACATCACCTGGTCGCTGGATCGCGGCCGCGATCGCAAGGCCAAGGAGAGCAACGACGTGATCCGCGAGCGGGGCTGGACCGCCCTGCCGGAGCCGGTGCCGCTGCAACTCGCCCCGGCGACCTGGGATTCGTGAGCGGGCGCGGCCGCCGGAACCGTGCCCCCGCGACCATCGGGCTGTGGAAGGCGGGGGTCTCGGACTCCGGCCTGACCCGCAAGGGTGATACCTCCCCTGCATGAGTGGCGGGATCGAACTGGGCGACGCGGCGGGCGGGCCTGCCGTCATGGACCTGACGGAGCTTCTGGCGACGCGACTCCTCGTCCAGGGCAATTCGGGATCGGGCAAATCGCACCTGCTCCGGCGCCTGCTCGAACAGAGCGCCGGCCTCGTGCAGCAGGTCGTGATCGACCCGGAGGGCGATTTCGTCACGCTCGGCGACGCCTACGGGCATGTCGTGGTCGATGCGGAGGCGAGCGAGGCCGAGTTGCAGCGGATCGCGGCGCGCGTCCGGCAGCACCGGGTTTCCGTCGTGCTCTCGCTTGAGAACCTCGATGCCGAGGACCAGATGCGCGCGGCTGCCTCGTTCCTGGGCGGCCTCTTCGATGCCGAACGCGAATTCTGGTACCCGGCCCTCGTCGTGGTCGACGAGGCGCAGCTGTTTGCGCCCGCGGCGGCCGGCGAGGTGTCGGACGATGCGCGCCGTCTTTCGCTGGGCGCGATGACGAACCTGATGTGCCGCGGCCGCAAGCGCGGCCTCGCCGGCATCATCGCAACCCAGCGCCTGGCCAAGCTCGCCAAGAACGTCGCCGCGGAAGCCTCGAACTTCCTGATGGGCCGCACCTTCCTGGACATCGACATGGCGCGCGCGGCCGACCTCCTCGGCATGGACCGGCGCCAGGCCGAGATGTTCCGCGACCTCGAGCGCGGGCATTTCGTGGCGCTCGGGCCCGCCGTCTCGAAGCGGCCGCTGCCGATCCGGATCGGCGCTGTCCAGACGTCGAGCCGCTCCGCATCGCCGAAGCTCGTGCCGCTGCCCGAGCCGTCGGCCGACGCGCGCGGGTTGATCTTCACGCCGGGGGAGGGCGAACCGGTCGACTTCGTGCCCCGGCCCTCGCCGCGCCCGCGCGCGACCGCGCCGACGGACGTCCTCGTCCAGCTCGCGAATTATCGGCCCGCGCCGCGGACCGAGACGGCCGACGAGCCGTCCATGCCGCCCGAGGAGCGCGACGCCGCGATGGCCGAGATCCTGGCGGAAATCCTCGCCGATTCCGACGCGGCGATCTGCACAACCGCGACCCTGTACCAGGACTTCACGGTGCGCTGCCGCATCCGCCGGGTCGGCGGCACGATGCCGAGCCTGTCGGAGTTCAAGCGCCGGCTCGCCGTCGGCCGGGCGGGCGTCGGGCCGGGCGCGGCCTCGATGCCGGGCTGGGACGAGGCCCAGGCGATCGCCACGGGCCTGCCGGAGGATTTGGCCGGGCTGTTCCTGCTGGTCGCCCGGGCCGCGCTCGAGGAAGCGCCGTGCCCGACCGATCGCGCGCTCGCGGCCGCCTACGGCACGAGTTCGGCCGGCCGCGCGCGCCGCATGCTGAGCTATCTGGAAGAGCGCGGGGCGATCGTGCTGCGGCGCGACCTGCGCGGCGCGCCGATCATCGCCATCCCGGCGCTCGGCGCCGAGACCCGCCCGGGCGAGCCGGAGCTCGGGGCGGGGTTGCGCGCGAGACGCTGACGCGCCTCGGCACGCGAGGCCGGGATCGGTGACGATCGCCTGATCGGCGCTGCGTCGAGGCCCGCGGGGCGAGCCTCAAGCGCGTTCATTGAGATTGATCGAGATCGGGTCGACGAAGGCCTGCTCCTCCGCATTCTGCGGGCTCGCAGCCACGAGCGCCGATGGGCGCCGGGCTTCCTCGTCACATCGCAGCGACCACGTATCCGGCACCCAGAGGGTGCCCGGCCGCAGCCGCCCGGCGCGGAGCCCCTGCACGCCCTGCCGCTCGCGCCGTGCCCGGGCCGCGTTGCGGCGGCGGGCTTGTGTGGCGGGGGAAGAGGTGGAGGCGGCTGACCGCGTTTCTGCGCTTCCGGCGATCCTTAGGAGGATGGAGGCCGCGCGAGGGCGGCGCAACAAGCCGGTTAGGCGGGGTTCGTCGGCCTTAGCCGATCATCTCCAACACGAGGTCGCGCGTCTCGTCGCGCGTGAGGGTGGAGGCCTGCGGCTTCCAGCTCAGCGGTCCCTTGCTGTTCGCGTTCGGGAGGGAGGCGCTGCGGCGGGCCCGGTCGGAGGTGTTCTTCTGGTCGTGATCGATGGTCTTCGTAAGCAGAATTTGCACGTTGGTCCTTTGCGCTGGCTACCGTGGCCAAGCGTAGTTCTTGGCCCGACGTGATGTCGGGCGATGATACGAACTCTCGAGACGATGTCAGGAGCATTACGCCGAAGGATCGGGCGGGGAGCGCCGGATCGACTCGGGATCGCATCACCTACATGGGGCAAATGGCCCGCCGACGCAACCCCGTTCGATTCCGCGCCGCCGCGATCCAGGGCGGGCCGGGGGCCAGCTCCGTCATGCTCGATGGGCGTCCCGGCCACGCTTGGGGGCCGGTTGCCGCTTAAACGACCCGCGGCGATCCTTTGTTCCCTGGCCGGCGACGCGATCAGGCGAGGATGTCGATCAGGGCTCCGACCGTCTTTGAACCGGTCCGGATCACCGCGGCATTCGCCGCGACCTGGACCTTTGCGGCCGCGATCTCGGCCGCTTCCTTCGCGAGGTCGGCGTCCTTGCCGTCCGCCGTGCCCCCTTGCGCGACCCGCGCGGCGCTCGCCTCGAACCGCTGCGTCGCCGCTGCCATGCCGGATTTCGCTGTACCGATGACGCTCATGCTCGCCTCGCCGGATCTCGCACCGAGCGAGGCTAGCGCGAAGGGATCAAGCGCCCGTGAAGCCGATCATTCGACTTGTTCGGACCGGGCTGTTGGGCGCCGGGCCGCGTTGGCCGATCAGGCGCGGGGGAGCGCTGCGGCTTCGCGCGCGAGCGCGCCGATGCGGGCCCAATCGCCGGCCGCGAGCGCATCCTTCGGGATCATCCACGAGCCGCCGATGCAGGCGACGTTGGGGCAGGCGAGGTAATCGGGCGCGCTCTTCGCATCGAGCCCGCCCGTGGGGCAGAACCGCAGCCCCGGGATCGGGGCGGAGACGGAGCGGAGCCAGGCGGTGCCGCCCGCCGCGCCCGCGGGAAAGAACTTCAGCAGGTCGAAGCCGAGCTCGAACAGCGCGAGCGCTTCCGAGACGGTGGCGCAGGCCGGCATGGCGGGCAGGGCGGCTTCCGCGAGCGCCTCCGCCATCCGGGGCGAGGTGCCGGGCGTCACCAGAAGCTTGGCGCCCGCCTCCGTGGCGTCCTCGATCTGCTTCGGCCGGAGCACGGTGCCGGCCGCGAGCACGGCTTCGGGCACCTGGCGGGCGACCGCCTCGATGCAGCGCAGGGCCGAGCTCGTCCGAAGCGTGATCTCGACCACGGGCAGGCCGGCCTCGGCCAGCGTGCGGGCCAAAGCCACCGCCTGATCCGGGTCGTCCACCGTCACGACGGGGATGACGGGAGCGAGCGCGGCATAGCCGGCGAGCGTTTCGCGTTTGATCTGGAAGCGGGGCATGGCCCCGCCAGTGAAGGGTGCTGACATGCGGGGGTCAAGCTGGGACCCCCGGCGTGGTTCCGTTACTCGGCCGGAGCGGGCATCGGGGCCGCATCGCCCATGCTGGGTTCCGTGCGGGCCCGTCGCAACGCCCGCCGCTCCGCCCGGCGGGCGCGGTGGGCGTCCCGCCACGCGGCGATGTTGGCGAGCCCCATCAGCATGGCCGGGGTGACGACCAGGGTCAGCACCGTCGCGAAGCCGAGGCCGAAGACGATGGCGGTGGACAGATTGATCCACCATTGCGTCGAGGGCGCCCCCATCGCGAGGTCGCGATGGACAAAGTCGATATTGATGCCGAACGCGACCGCGAGCACGCCGAGCACCGCGGTCACGGCGGTCAGCACGACGGGGCGCGCCCGCTCGCGGCAGGTCTCGATGATCGCGTCGTGGGCCGCCCAGCCCTCCTCGCGCAGCCGGTCGTAGGTGTCGATCAGCACGATGTTGTTGTTCACGATGACGCCGGCATTCGCGATCACCCCGATGCCGCCCATCACGACGCCGAAGGCCTGGCCCATCACCATGAAGCCGATCAGCACGCCGACCGTGGAGAGCACCACGGCCGAAAGCGTGATGGCGACCGAGGAGAACTTGTTGAACTGGGCGAGCAGGATCGCGAAGATCAGGAACAGCGCCGCCCCGAACGCCTTGATCAAGAAGGCCCCGGCCTTCTCGCGCTCCTCGTCCTCGCCCTTCATCTTGAAGGTGACGCCCGAGCCGAGCTCCGTTCCGCGCAACGTTTCGGCGACCTGCTGCTGCACGGCCGCGCTCTGCACCCCCTCGGCCACGTTGGACGTCACGGTGACCACCCGGATCGAGTTCACGCGGTTGATCTGCCCGACCTTCTGGGCCGGCTTGCGGGACACGAAGTTCCCCATCGGGACCGAGCCCAGGGGCGTGTTGATGCGCAACTCGTCGAGCTGATCGAGCGAGCGCCGGTTCTCGGGGAAGCGCACCAGCACGTCCACCGACTTGTCGGTCTCCATCGGCCGGTATTCCGTGACCTTGAGGCCGTTGGTGACGAGCTGCACCGCCGCCCCGACGGAGGCCGGCGTCGCGCCGAACTTCGCGGCTTCCGCCTTGTCCACCTCGAGCCGCCAATCGATGCCGGGCAGCGGCAGGCCGTCATCCACGTCGCGCGTGTCGGAGCGGGCGCGCAGGATGTCGGCGGTCTTGTGCGCCGCCGCCGCGAGCAGGCTCGGATCATAGGAGGCGAGCTGCACCGTGACCGGCTTGCCGGTCGCGGGGCCGGCGCGCGGCTTGGTCACCTCGATCATCACGCCCGGGATGTCGCGCGTGCGCTCCCGGATCTCGTCCATGATGGCGGAGGCCGGGCGGCGCTGGCGCCAATCCACGAACTCGAACTGGATCGTGCCGACGGTGTCCTCGGTGACCTCGTTGGAGCCGCGCTGGCCCTCGCCGGCGCGCGCATAGACCGTGGACAGCTCCTTCATGCCGAGGAGCCGGTTCTCGACGGTGCGGACCAGCTGGTCCTTCTCTGTGATCGCGATGTTGCCGCGCGCCCGGACCTGGACGAGGCCGAAATCGGGCTCGACGTTCGGGAAGAACTCGACCCCATTCCCGAACTTGCCGTAAGCGCCGAGAACGCCGGCCAGCACCATCGCGGCGAGCACCAGCGTGCCGCCCGGGCGGGCGATCGCGGCCCGCACGATGCGCATGTAGACCCCGCGCTCGGCCATGCGCTCGTCATGCAGATGCGTCGGCGCGCGGCCCAGCAGGGCGCCCAGCGTCGGCGTGAAGAAGAGCGCCACCACGAGCGATGCGGACAAGGTCGCGATCAGGGTCAGCGGCAGGTATTTCATGAACTCGCCGACGATGCCGGGCCAGAACATGAGCGGGGAGAACGCCGCGACGCGCGTGAGCGTCGCCGAGATCACCGGGCCGGCCATGCGCTTGG
>JAQGJZ010000540.1 GCA_028290385.1 Enterovirga sp. | reverse complement strand
CCGCAATAGCGCAGCGGCTCGACGGCCCCGCGCGCATAGGCCGTCAGCAGCGATGCGGCCGCGACGATCGCGACGGCTCCCGCAAGACCGAGGCCGAGGCTCACGAGCGGCAGCTCCGCGAGCGTCGGGGCGAGCGCGAGGGGGCTGGGGGACAAGGCCAGCACGCCGTTCACTAGCGCCCACAGCGCAAGGCCGAGAAGGGCCGGGCGCGGGTTCGCCGGAACCCACGCCGCAAACCGGAAGATCCGGGCGGACAGCAGACAGCCGGCGAGGAAGTACACCCAGCGCTCGCAGAACTCGTCCAGCAGGAACGAGCCGCTCTCGATCGGCAGGATCTGCAGCATCGCCGCGCCCGCCAGGAGCAAGGGGGCTGACACGCGACGGAGCAGCTTCGTGACGACCGAGAAGACCGCCAGGATGTAGATGAACCAGAGCGTCGAATACGGCTCGTAGAGGCCGTGCGCGAGGTGCTGGAGAAAGCCGAGCGGCGAGCCGCCGGAGACCTGCCCGTATTTCGCGGCCGACTGGATCACCAGCCAGAGCAGGTAGAAATAGAAGAAGTGCACTACGCGCTTGTCGGCATAGGAGCGCCAGTCGCGCGCGATCACCCGACCGAGGAACAGGCCCGAGACCAGGAAGAAGTCCGGCATCCGGAAGGGTTTTGCGAAGGCGACCACCCAGTGCATGAAGCCTTCGCGGCCGAGCTCGGCACCGACCCCGAGGGTCGAATGCATCATCACCACAAGGATGATGCAGATGCCTTTGGCCGTATCGACCCACGCGACGCGCGCGCCGTCTGGATCCGGCCGGTTGGGGGAGGCCTGGGCCGGCCCCGCGTCGCCCTGACGGGCATAGGTCACCACGTCCATGGGACCGGATGGTACGCGCCCAATCCTTCAGGGAATGTTTCGACGATCCGTGACAGCGCGCCTATTGCGCGAGCACGAGCGCCCAGTAATGGCGGTAGCCGTGTTGCGGGCTGTCGGCGCGGGCGAGCCCGATCCGGCGCGCCTGCGGCAGCAGGAGATTGCTGTTGTGGCCGGGCGAGCCCTTCCAGCGCGCGATCGCGCCGCCGACATTGTCCGAGCCGGCCGACAGGTTCTCGGCCGAATGGCCGCCGATCTTGAACGTCTCCATCCGGCTCGCGAAGGCGCCGTGCGAGAGCTTGCCGGCCTCGGCGACCGCGCGCGCCTGGTATTCGGCCGCGTCGTTCAGGGTCGTGTCGACCGTGACGGGCCCGAGGCCGCGGGCCTTCCGGTATTCGGAGATGAGCGCGGCCGCCTGGGCCGCGTCACGGGTGGAGGTGGTGACCTTGTCGGAGGGCACCACCCTGGCGAGGTCGCCGCCGCCGCATTGTGTCAGAAGGGGCGCCACTGCGAGCGCCGCGAGCGCGATCTTGATCCGCATGTCGTGTCCGGCCGAAGGGACGCGCCCTGTCGGTCGGAAACGTGGCGGCGCAATGGCTAAGCGGGCGTTAACGGGCGAGCGCCCGCTCGAACCAGCTGTGGTCGAACAGCCCCTCGATGGGCGGGGCCGTCGCGAAATCGCCGATCTCGACCTCGAAGGCGAGGCTGTCGCGGGTCGCGTCCACGATCGTCCGCGGGTCGACCACGAAGGTGATCGCCTTTGAGCCGAGCGCGCGCTCGAAGATGGCGTTGTCGACCAGGCCGCCCGAGATCACGGCCCCGATATGGGGCGCGGCCGCCTTCGGGTCGGCGAGGATCAGGTCCCGCGCCCGGCTGGCGAGCCGGATGGTGGTCAGCACCGCCTCCGGCTGGGCTGCCATGAAGCTTTCCGTCGCGGCGACCACGACACCGGGCAGGTTCGGGTACATCTCCGGCGCGAAGGCGATCGTCTTCACGTCCGGCTTGCGGCTCTGGACCAGCGTGAGGGCGGGCTCCAGCACGGTGCCGCCGTCGATCGCGCCCGTGAGCATGGCCTGCTGCACGGCCTCGATCCCCATGCTGGCGAATTGCAGGTCCTCCGCCCGGACCTCGTTGCGTTTCAGCCAGTAGCGCAGCGCGACCGTGGGCGTACCGCCGGGCGGCAGCACGCCGAGCTTCGCGGGCCGGCCGTTTTTTGCGCGGAACGCCGCGAAAGCCTCGGCGGGCTTTCCCGGATGCGCCTCGAAGGAAGCGGCGAGCGCTGGCTGCACGGCAAAGCCGCTGCCCCCGATTCCGGAGGCCGCGACCACCTTGATGGGCAGGCCCTTTGCGCGCCCGACCGCGATCGGCGCGATGCCGACGAACAGGAGGTCGAGGGTGCCCGACGCCAGTGCCTGGATGGCGGGCGGGCCGGATTCGAACTTGGTGAGCACAAGGTCGAGCCCCGCCTCGCGCGCCCAGCCGGCCCCGTTCATCACGAAGAGCGGGGCGGCGCCGATCACCGGCACATAGCCGACCCGCACCGGCACGCGGGCCCCCTGGGCCATGGCGGGCATCGCGAGCGCGGCCGTGCCGGCGAGGAGAACGGTGCGGCGGGAGAGTGTCATGGGCGGGTTCCGGATGGCGGTGTCATCTAGGGTCGGCCGCCCCGCGACGGAATAGCCGGCAGGTTTCGCGGATCGGAGGATGTCGGATGGGTGTCCATTTCATGTAAGGAGGGCGCAACCCGTTCGGCGTAAGCTCCGCGCGGGATCCGCGATGCTCCCCCAAACGCCCTCACAGCCAAGCCTTTGTGCGAGCGTCCATGACGGTCCCGGCCCATGATGCGGAACCTCTCCGCACTCGGGGACACGGCGCTGCTGGCGCCGGCCTCCCTCGCCTTGCTGCTCTACCTGCTCGCCATCCGGCGCTGGGCGGAGGCGCGCGCCTTCCTGGCGGCGCTCGCGCTCGGGCTCGGGGC
>JAQGJZ010000513.1 GCA_028290385.1 Enterovirga sp. | reverse complement strand
GAGCCGCGCGGGTCCGTCGCCGCCAAGCGCCGCTTCTCGCCGGGAGATGACGTAGGCCGACAGCGCCTCCTCCATTTGAGCCTTGCGGGCCTCCAGCGCGGTCAGCCCATCCTGCAGCCGCTGCTCTTCGTCCCGTGCGAGGCTCTGAACATCCTCCAGCTTCTTGGCCTGCGCCTCGAAATCGATCTGCCGCGACAGGGCCGCTTCTGCGAGATCCTCGCGACCTTCCTTGAGGGCGAAGCTGGCCTTTTGCGTAAGCTGATCCACGCGTTCGGTGAGCATCTTCTGGTGCCGAGCGGCGTTGAGACGGCGCGCCATCGCGGCTTCGAGCTGTGTCCTGACCTCATCGATGGCCCGATCAGCCTCGCGGATCGCCTACCGCATGACGGCTTCGCCTCCCGCCTGATCCTTCCGATCGACCGCATCTTCGACGGTCGCCGAAAGCAGGCGCGACACACGGGCGAAAATCGACTCAGCCATCAGCAACCCCAACTCGGAACGAGCTACCCACGTCTACCAGAGATTAGATTTAGCCACAGTTAAGCAGCACGCCTGATTGTCGCTTTGCTTGCAATGAA
This sequence comes from Enterovirga sp., assembly GCA_028290385.1. GTDB lineage: Bacteria > Pseudomonadota > Alphaproteobacteria > Rhizobiales > Beijerinckiaceae > Enterovirga. Next base: position 4,960 of record JAQGJZ010000513.1, on the reverse strand, counting down.
ATCGCAAGCGTAACCGTCGCATAGAGATGCGGTGCGGTGGAAGAGGGAACGATGCTCACAATCCTAGCCTGCTTGACGGCATTCCTGCTTGCCGTCCCGCTATTGATTGCCTGGACGATGCATAACCGTCTCGTCGCGCTTGATCAGCGCTGCGAAACGGCTTTCGCCGACATCGACGTGCATCTCAAGCATCGCCAGAATCTCATCCCAGCGCTGGTCGAGACCGTGCGCGGCTTCGCCAAACACGAGAACGACATACTACTCGGGGTCACGCAGGCCCGCGCCGAAGCGCTTCGGGCCGCCTCGCCCGAAATGCGGCTTTCGGCCGAAGCGAACCTGACGCAGAACATCAACGCACTGATCGGGATGGCAGAGCGATATCCCGAACTGAAAGCCTCGGCCCACTTCAGCGAGCTCCGCAAAGAGCTGGTGGACGCAGAAAACCGAATAACGGCCTCGCGCAGGTTCTATAATCTGGCGGTTGGCGAATACGGCGCGACCAGACGCCAGTTCCCCGGAAGCGCGATCGCAAAGCTCTGCAAGATGCGAATCCGCATGCCGTTCGACCTCGGCATCGAACGCGTTCTCATCGACGAGCCGGCTACAATTAAATTCTGATCTGGCGCTCGGGGGCTCCGCGATGCGGGTGAACGGCCTTTACGGACACGTGCGCAGCAATGACCTGCGCTCGGTGCTGCTGTTTTCGGGCTTCGTCGTGGCTTTCCACGTCATGGCCATTCTCGCCCTGGTCATCCCCCTCGCCATGCTCGATCCCGACCACGCCCCGCTCTATAGCTGGACGGGCTACCTCGTTCGTTGGGTGCCGATCCTGACCGCACTGGGCGCCGTGCTGTTCGGGGTGCAGATGATCTGGCACACTCGCGTGGTTCGCCGCCGGACAGAGTTCCACTTCGTCGACAATACCGACGAACCCCGTCTGTGCGGCATCGTCGAGCCGCTGGTGATCGCGTCGGGATTGCCGCCGCCCTATGTCGGCGTGATCGAAAGCCCGGCGCTGAATGCCTTCGCCTGCGGAATCAGGCGGAAGGATGCCGTCCTGGTTTTCACCCGCGGCCTGATCGAGGGGCTGGACGACGACGAACTAGCCGCGGTCGCCGCCCACGAGATCGTTCACATCGCCAACGGCGACATCCGGCTGATCGCCGCAACAAATGTCTGTCTAGACACCCTGAAGCTGCTGCAGCACCGGCGCGATCCCCGTCTGGCGAAGAGGGTTTGGGAGGGGCTCAGCCTGCCGCTGCTTGTGATGGCGCTGCCGCTGCTCGTCGTGCTCGTACTCGTCGTCTGCTTCCTGCGCCGCCTGGCCGTCGACGGAAGCCATGTCACGCGCCGTCTGATCGCCTCGGCCCGCGAATTCATCGCTGATGCCGAAGCGGTGCGGCTGACCCAAAACCCTGGCGCGCTCGTCTCTGCGCTTCGGCGCATCGAGGGACGAAGCGTCCTGGCCGGCCTCGCCGCCGGGCAGGACGCGATGATGATCGACGGGGCGCATTCGGGTCCGCTGGCCACGCACCCGACGATCGCAGATCGGATCGCGGCTATCGTTGCGGTCACCGGTTCGATGGCACTGATCGCCCCGGCACGCCGTGATACGCGTCCGTCTGGTGTCCAGGCCGGCGGGAGCCCAGCCGCCGATCCGGGGCCATGGCAACGGCCAAGACCTTGGGCCGCCGTGACGCGCGACGCGGCCGCGCGCGTCGAGCCGATCGAGGGGTTCAATCGCCTCGGGTTGACGCCGGAGATGACCCTGGGCGCGCTGGCCGCGCTCGCCGTTTTTGGGTGGCTCCATCGCGCCGATCTCGATCGGCCTGCTGCCCTTGCGGCCGCGCTCGATCCGGGACCGTTGCGCGCCGTATTCGCTGCTGCCGGCAAGGGGATGGAGTGTCAGCTCCGCGGGATCGGGTCTCTCGTCAAGCTTGGACCTACGCCTGCCGATTGCGACGAGGAGGCGATGAGCGAATTGCTGGCGTCTCATCGAGGCCGGGGTGGAGTTTTCGGGCAGATGGCGGAGACCATCACCCAACAGGCCGAGCGGGGCGCTGTGCCGGGGCGAGGCGTCGGGAGCTTCAGCAATGCTGCTCCGGCGAACATCAAGCTGGCCGAGATGCGAAGCGCCCGCTGCTTTCAGACGTCCGGCTACAAGGTCGGCGATCGCGGTCTCCACTCGATCACCGAGCAGCCGGACGCGGACGCCACGATTTCCCTGCCACGGTGGCTAGCCCACAGCGACGCCGTGGCCCGGCGCGTAGCGGAGGTCGAACCCGTGCAGCGCGATTCCGCCCTCCTCGACTATTTGAAGACCCGAAAATCGCACGGGGAGGTGATCCACCGGTTCTTCGGCATTCCCGGGTTGACGGTCGCGAGGACGCATTACGACACCCCCGCGCACCACGGCGCGGTAACAGCCCTGCGCGAACGCCTGGCCGATCCCCGGTTCACCTCGGGGCTGAGCCCGCTGGAGCGGGCCGAACTCGATCTGCTCGCAGCAGATCCGCTGGATTTCGTGTCCTGTACGGCGCGTCGGGGACTCGGCGCGCGGCTCTGATGCGCAGCAACTGTCATGGGTTGGAGAGTTCGGATCTCCAAGCACCCCTGACCGGCGTGGGGTATCCCTCTCGGCAAGGATGGCGAGGGCCGTCAGGAACACCTTGAGCGGTCGGGACGCGAGACCCGAGAGGGGCGACCACACCGAGCGCCAAGGCGATGTCGGTGGCCGACGGGATGGCCCAACCGCGTAGCGTCTTCGGATCGCCCCAGTTGAACGCGACGAAATTGAGCGCCGGGCCCCAGCATGCCGCCTGCCGCAGCAACTCCGGGCAGGATGCGACGGCTTCAGGTGGATAGCTGTCCGTCGAGGAACTCGCGCTTGAACTCCAGACCGACGAGCAGGAAGAACACGGACATCAGGGCGTTGTTGACCCAGTGCTGGCCGCTGAGCGGGCCGACATAGGCATGCAGCCCCGCAAAGTAGGCTGGCCAGAGCGGGGAGTTCGCCACGACGAGCGCCAGGGCGGACGCGCCCATGAGCGCAAGCCCGCCTGAAGCAGAGTTGTCGAGGAAGGTGCGCAGGACCGAGATGGCCGTGGTGCGGACGAGCGGTCCTGGACGATGCTTAACAGGTTCTCCGAGTCGTGGTTCGAATGGGGAACGCCCGTGAGGCTTGCCGTTCGGCGTGCCGCTCCAAGCATCGAGGGAGCTCACGGTAGACGCTCTCACACGGCCCCGGCGGGACCACGGCATCGTACACGGCCGCCGCCTCGTAGAGCACCACCTCTTCGTGTCGCAGGCGGAGATGTCGACACCGACGACCTCGTGGCTATCCCCGGGCCACAGGCACCGAAAGGCGGCCCGTGCCGCAAGCGAGTTCGAGCACGGGACCACGGTTCGTCCGGCGAGAGACCAGAAAGCGACGAACCGTCCCGGCTAAGCCACTGGAAGTACGGCGATCTCTCGGCCAGCAGGTAACGCGGAGTTCGGGGAGGAGACCCTGGTGGAGCTGAGGGGAATCGAACCCCTGACCTCTGCAGTGCGATTGCAGCGCTCTCCCATCTGAGCTACAGCCCCAGGGCGTCGGCCTTGTAGGGGCCCGGAGGCGGCCCGTCAACGCCGGATCGTCGGCAATTTTCGCGGCCTCGGCGCGATCCTGTCAGTTAAGCGGGCCGCGGATGGCCTCCGCCGCCCTGCGCAAGGGCGAAAATCGCCCCTGCCTTTACCCTCCCCGCACGCGGCTGATACCGCCGCGTGCAGCCGGCCCGGATCAGCGGACCAGCGTCGGGCTGCCACCCAGATCGAGGTTGAAGCGGTAGTTCACGCCGACGCGGACGAGATCGCCGTCATGCGCGGCCGAGGTCGGGGCGACGCCCGGCGTCTGGAACGCGAGCTGACGGCGCTCCAGCTCGTAGTGCATGTACTCGGCCTTCACGGACCAGTTGGTCGTGACGGCGAATTCAGCACCGGCGCCGATCGCCCAGCCCATCGCCGAATACGGCCGGCTGGTCGTGTCCGCCAACGTGATCCCGCCCAGGAGCGGCTGATTGCCGGCGTTGTCCTTCGCGCGCTCCCTGAGGTCCGCGAACGCCGCACCGCCCTTCACGTAGAGGAGCGAGCGCCCCCAGGCGTAGCCGACGCGGGCCGTGGCCATGCCCAGGAAGTCCGTGGTGGTCTCGCAATTGTAGAAGAACAAGGCACCGACGTTGGGGCAGCCCCGGCCGCCGCGCGCATTGCTCCAGGCCGCATCGCCCGCGATGCCCACCACGACCTGCCCGAACTGGTAATCCGCCCCGACCTGGCCGCCGACGAGAAGCCCGGCGTAATCCGGAGACACCCGGCCGGCACCCGTGATGTCGAGATGCGAATAGCCCCAGGTGGCCCCGAGCGAGCCGCCGAGGCTGATGCCGGTCCAGCTGACCGGCCCGGCGAGCTGAGGCAGGATCTCGGGCACGGGATCGTAGCCCTTCCGGACGATGTTCCGGGCCGCCACCACGTCCGGCGTGAACTGGTAGCGTAGGCCGCCGCTGACGCCCCAGCCCTCGACCCTGTCCCCGACGCGGTAATCACCGCGAACGTAGCCCAGCCATCCGGTCTCCAGAATCCGGCCGGCGATGCCGGCGGCGAATTGGCCGTAGGTTCCGATCCGCCCGGAACTGATCGCGCCGACACTGTCCAGCGGCGCCAGCAACCCCGGGGACCCGGCCGCGGTGCCGAACGCATCAAAGGTGGTGTTGATGTTCGTGCGGACCCGGCCGGCGAATTCGTGCAGAACGCTCGCGGTCACGAAGGGCTGCAGGCCCCAGTTGCCGACGAGGAAGTTGCGGCCGACGCGAAGGCTGGCGCGGCCCAGGATGCTGTCGAAGTCGTTGATGCGCACGTTGGCGGGCGCGCCGAAGCCGGGATTGTTGACCTGAAAGATGGTCCCGGACAGCTTGAACGGATCGACCTT
>JAQGJZ010000503.1 GCA_028290385.1 Enterovirga sp. | reverse complement strand
GGACCCGCGCGACCCGATCGGTCCGCAGAGCCGAAGGTGGATGCCGCCGAGCGGGCCTTCGATCGCGCCATGGCCGGCTTGGATGGGGTCGGCTTCGCGCGGGCCGATGCTGAAACAATCAACCGCGTCGCGGAGATCGATGGGCTGCAGAAGAGCGCAACCGTCGCCGAACGGCTGGCCGCACTCAAAGCGCGGCAGGCCGCGTGATGATCCGAAAGCCCGGCCCGGACTGGCAGACGGGGGAAGACGCCCTCGTCAGGGCTGTGCAATCCACGACGCGTATCGCCAAGGGCAGCGTGAACGTTGCCCGTAAGGGCGGGCATCTCGCGCGCGGCCTGTTCTGCTGGTTCCTGGCGATCCTGTGGGGCTGGGCCGCGCTGGCCGGTGGCCTTCTCGGCGGCAGCCTGCCGACCTTGGTCGGAGTCGGCGCCATGGCGGCCTTCATGGCATGGGCGGGCCGTCGTGCCTTCAGGAGAGCGCGTGAGAGCTTGAGCTGACAGGGGCTCGACCAACTCTCGCTGCAACTCGAGCCAGGGCTCCCCAACCCCGCCCGAACACCCAGAGGGCATTGCCTCCGTTCAGGCGGGACGTCTGCTCTCGGGAAGGGCCTCGCCAGCCCCAAAGGGCTCACCGGGCAGCGGACCTCAGATACGCTGTCGCGTTGAGGCCGGTTTCCACCCTTGTCGGACAGTCCAGGTCCATCCCGAGGAGGTCCGCTCCGAACGCTGAAAGCGGACGTGAGGGCATCCTCCCAAAGCCGGCCGATTTGCGCCCATGTCGGTGGAGTCCGCTCCTGGCGCGCCCGAAAGCAGATCAACTGTTCATGGTCGTCTGAGCAGGGTCGGAAGCAGCTGCTGGGCTCGCCTATAGCGAACTGATGTGGACCGCCGCCCTGGTCCTCTCCGAGCAGGCCGACCTCCGAGAAACTGGCGGCAGCTATGAGCCGCCGTGATCATCGAAGGCTCGTCGGGCGATAGCGGGCGCAGGATGTTCAGGGCGCCAGGATCCGCATCCACGGAAGACTTAGGCGTTCAGATCGCGACGAGCGCCGGCCGGCTTGACGACCGAAACAGACGTTTTAAAAGGCTGTTTACGTCGCGTGTGATTGTCGGGGGCAGACTTGCGCTGGGTATCCTTCGTAGACACGCAGCTTACCGAGCGGGTTGGACTGGTCGTCGGCGAGAGCGTGCACGCGCTTGCGCCAGGAAGGCCGCTGGTTTCGCTTCTAGGTGATGACGGGGAGGCGCTTGAACGCGCCGGAGAGCTCGCCCGCAGCCAGCCGGCAGAGGTGCTCGCACTGGAGTCGCTGACGCTTTTGCCCCCGATCCCGCGGCCTCCGAGCTTTCGAGACTTCTATGCGTTCGAGCAGCACGCGCGCGCCGGGCGGAGGAGCCGGGGGCAGGATCTGCCGAACGAGTGGTATGAGATACCGGTCTTCTACTTCAGTAATCCTGCCGCGCTGGCCGGTCACGGCGCCCCGATACGGATGGCGCCCGGCACTGAAATGATGGATTTCGAGGTGGAGGTCGCGGCCGTCATCGGGGCGGGTGGGTCAGATATTTCCCCAGAGGACGCGGGTCGTTGCATCGTCGGATATATGGTCCTGAACGACTGGAGTGCGCGCGACCTGCAGCGCAAGGAGATGGCTGTCGGGCTCGGTCCTGCAAAGGGTAAGGATTTCGCCTCCACGATGGGGCCATGCCTCGTCACCGCGGATGAGCTCGAGCCATACCGCAAAGGCGCCGCGTTCGACCTGGAGATGACAGCCGCCGTGAACGGGGCAGAGTACACCCGAGGCAACCTTGCGGACATTTATTGGTCGTTCGAGGAGATGGTTGCGTTTGCATCACGCGGAACACGGTTGCAGCCCGGCGACATCATCGGATCGGGGACTTGTGCGACCGGATGCATCGTCGAACTCTCCCAGACCTTCGGTCCTGAGCGCTTTCCCTGGCTCAGGCCCGGTGATCGCGTCGAGGTGGCCGTTCAGCATCTCGGCCGTATCTCGAACGTGATCCACGAGGGTAGTGCGCCCCATGCCCTGAGGCAGCGGGCGTGACCGCCGATCCCGGCATACTGGCCGGTCGCGCGGCTGGGACAAGCGTCCCGCGTCTCGAGGCGGACTCCTTTGTGTCAGGGCGGGCCGCGTTTGCTGCGGACTTCATCCCGGCCGGCGCCCTCCACCTGCGTGTCGTTCGAAGTACGGAGGCTCGGGCGCAGATTCTTGCGATCGACAAGGATGCTGCGGTTGCGGTTCCTGGCGCGGTGGCAGTCGTGACCGGAGCTGATCTCGCCCGCGTCACGGATCCTACTCCATCTCGTTTTGCGAAGGACCGCTTCCCGGGTCCGCTGGACGTACGCTCGCTGGCGGTCGGCGAGGTCCTCTACGTCGGCGAGCCGGTGGCTGCGGTACTTGCGACCAGTGCTGGCGCGGCTCGCCACGCGGCTTCTGTGGTCAAGGTGAAGTACCGGCCCGGTGCCCCGATCTTGGACACGGCCACCGCACTCGTGTCCGCCGAGGCAGTGCATGCGAGCTGGGGTACAAACGTTGCGGCGCGCGACCTGATCCGGACGGGGGATCCCGAGAGCGTCTTTGCGTCGGCCGACGTCGTCGTCGGAGGCGAAGTCAGCGTCGACTCCTCAACGAGCGCCCCCATGGAAACCCGCGTCTACATCGCCGAGTGGGATGCTCGCGCCCATCGTTTGACGCTGACGGGCACGTTCCAAATGCCGCATCCCTCCCGCTGGGCAGTGGCCCAGGCGCTTCGGCTTAGGGAGGGTCAAGTCCGTATCGTAGCTCCAAATATGGGTGGCACGTTCGGACTGAAGATGGTCGGGCACCCTGAGGAAGTTCTTGTCGGCGCTCTTGCACGCGAGTTCGGGAAACCGGTCGTATTCGTCGAGGATCGCCAGGAGTGCTTCCTGGCGCGCGGTCGCGAGCAGCATCATACCTACGCCCTCGCGGCTCGGGCCGATGGCCGGATGGTCGCATTCTGCAACAAGATGACTGTTGACATCGGTTCGGTTGGGGCAGGGGGTGGCTGGCAGATGGGCCTCGTCGCCGCCGCCCTGTTTCCGAGCGTCTACGATATTCCGAACTGCAAGGTGGAGTGCAAGCTCGTCACGACGAACAAGCCGCCTTGGCAGGGCGTGCGCGGTTACGGGAAGGAGATCGCGAACCTCGTCATGGAACGAGCTGTCGATCGGCTCGCGACCGAGCTTGGGGTCGACCCACTAGAACTCCGGCGGCTGAATGTCCTCCCGAAGGAGAAGCTGCCATATCGACTGCCCTCGGGCATGCTCATCGACAGCGGCGATTACCCGGGCGCATTGGACGATCTTCGGGCGATGCTGGCGGTCCCGGCCTGGCCGGCGCCGGCGGTCACGGTGGCCAGACGCCGCAAGGTGGTAGGGCAGGGCTTCGCATTCGAGCTCACGCCTGAGGGTGCGTCCTTCCCTGGGGCGCTCCCCAGCGGATTCGAAACCTCGACGGTCCGGGTCGATCCCTCGGGCGAGGTGGTCGTGCTTACAAGCGTGACTTCTCCTGGGGGTGGCAACGAAACCGGCATCGCTCAACTTGTCGGGGACGTCTTTGGTCTTCCGCCAGATGCGATCCGTGTCGTGCAGGGCGACACTGACCTCAACCCGTTCGGCGTGGGGAATACAAGCAGCCGGAGCTTGATGTTTGGCGGCGCGGCCGCAGTCGCGGCTGCGCAGGAGGTCGCCGCCAAGCTGGCTCGCTGCGGCGCGAACCTTCTCGAAACCGAAGAAGACGATGTCGTCTACCGCGCAGGACAACTCGTAAGCCGTCGATCCCCCGACCACGCGGTTCCATTCGCCCGGGCTGCGCTCGCCGTCTACACGCATACCTTCACGGCAGCAGCGGCCGTTGATCTGCCGCTTCAGGCAACTCGGTCGTACAAGGCTGAGAACGTCCGCCACGCCCCGGATGAACACGGCCGCATCAGCGCCTACCCGTCCTTTCCGTATTCGGTGCACGCTGCTGCCGTCGAGGTCTGTTACGCGACCGGCGTCACGAAAGTTCTGGACTACGCCGTCGTGCATGATTGTGGGCACGTCGTGAACCCCGACCTTGTCGACGGCCAGATCCGGGGCGCCGTGGCAATGGGGATCGGTGCGGCGCTTTGGGAGCGCATGCCGAGCGACCACAAGGGTCGGCTGAACGCGGATCGCTTCAAGGCATACCTCCTTCCGCGTGCGCCCGATCTGCCGCGGATCCGGCTCGGCCATCGCGTTACCCCGAGCCCCTTTCATCCATTGGGGATGAAGGGTGCAGGCGAGTCAGGCCTGGGAGGCGCGTTCGCAGCAACGGCGAACGCGGTCGGCGCGGCCCTCGGGCCGGCAGCCAAGTTTCTGGATGCTTTCCCCGCAACGCCACCACGCATCCTCTCGGCTCTGAGGCGGTCGTCCACGTGATCGCCGCCCCTTTCGCCTACGCCCGCCCTAGTACCCATGAGGAGGCGGCTCGACTGCTCGCGGGGGCCTCTGGCCTTGCATCCGCTATCGGGGGCGGCACCGCGTTGTTCCCGCTCCTGAGCCGTGACGAGCAGCAGCCTTCGCTGTTGGTCGATCTCCGCGGCCTCGGCTTAGAGGACATTCGCGTCGACGGGGAAGAACTCGTTCTCGGCGCTCGTGTAACGTATGACGCTCTCGTCGGGTCCGAGATCATCAGCCGGCATGCCCCGCTTCTTGCGTTGATGGCGAAAGGCGTAACTGGCGGCCGCAGCATCACGGGGCAGGGCACAATCGGCGGCTCGGCTTGCTATGCCAACCCCGCTTCCGACGTCCCCGCGTGCCTCTTGGCGCTCCGTGCCCGTCTACGGCTCGTCAGCCTACGCGGCACCCGCGACATTCCCGCGAGCCAGTTCTTTACCGGGCCGTATCAGACACTCCGCCGACCCGACGAATTCCTGGCCGAGATCCGGGCCGATATCTCACGCAGCGTGGGTGCGGCCGGGTACCACAAGCTGAAATTTGCAGGCAGCTCCTCGCCGATCGTCACAGCCGCGAGCACCCTGCAAATGGAGCAGGGTGGAATCGCCGAGGGCTTTGTCGCAATCGGAGGCGCGGGCCCTGTCCCGATCGGCTCCGCATTCCAGGTGCGCACATCAGACCGCGACTCAGTTGAGGCCGCGGTGAAGGCCATCGTTCGTGCGATGCCAGCCGGCTGGTCGGACGAACTCGCCGACGGCGATTACCGCCGCGCGGTCGCGCCCGAGGTCGCTCGGATCGCGATCGAAGCCGCTCTGGAGCAAGCGGATGGGTGAGCGCGATGTGACCACCTACACCATGACGATCAACGGTCGACAGGAGACTGTGACGGCGGATCCCCGCCTCCTACTCGTGGACGTTATTCGAGATGTGGTCGGCCTTAGGGCAACCCACGTCGGCTGCCTAACCGGCGATTGTGGTGCCTGCACCGTCCTCGTCGACGGGAGCATCGCCAAGTCCTGTCTCTCGCTTGGCATGGCCGCCGAAGGTCGATCGGTGGTGACCCTCGAGGGCGAGACAAGCGACATCATGGCTGCGCTACGGGCGGCATTCATCGCCCGCAACGCGTTCCAGTGCGGGTTTTGCACGGCAGGGTTCCTGATGGTCGCAGCCGACCTTCTGCGCCACGAGCCAAGGCCGAACGAGGCCGCCATCCGGCACGCGCTAAACGGAAATCTCTGCCGCTGTACGGGCTACGAGCCAATCGTGAACGCGATCCAGGACGCGGCTCGCCAGCTTCAACGGGACTGACATGCCAGAAACGATCCGCATCGCCGGACGCGAGTTCCGCGTCATCGATCTCAGCGACCGGCTTGAGAATGCTACGTCCGGCTTCGAGCCGAGCCCTCACAGGATCGATTATCTCCGGCCACCGGAGTCTCCGGAGGTCGTTCACGCCCGTCGCGGTGTACCGGTCGACGTTTGGCCTAACGGCTTGGGGTGGGCAACCGAGATCGTGACCATCCCGACCCACTCGGGGACGCACGTCGATGCACCTGCTCATTACGGCCCGCGCGCCGACGGGTCTCGTGCGCGTACGATCGACGAGGTTCCCCTGCGCTGGTGCATGAGCGACGGCGTTCTGCTCGACTTCACGGAGAAGCCGGCCGGGTCCGGTATCACGGCCGAGGACATCGAGGCCGAGCTCACCCGCATCCGGCACCAGCTCAAGCCCTATGACATCGTTCTGATCCGGACAGACGTGTCCAGGCACTTCAAAGAGCCTGGCTACGAGATGCGCCACGCCGGTCTGACGCGACGGGCAACCGAGTACCTCGTCGACCGCGGGGTGAAGCTGATCGGGATCGACGCCTGGGGTCTCGATCGGCCCTTCGACGTCATGCTCGAAGAGCATGGAAAAGGCGACACGAAGTTCTGGGAGGCTCACCTTCTTGGGCGGGAGAAGGAATATTGCCAGATCGAGAAACTCTGCAATCTGGCGAACATCCCCTCTCCGACCGGCTTCACGGTCTTGGCGCTGCCAATCTTGCTTGCGGATGCGAGCGCCGCCTGGTCGCGCGTGGTTGCTCTCGTCGAGAATTAAAACACTAGCAAATCTGGGGGAAATGATAATGGAAGCGCCTGTTACAAAGACCAATGCAAATGCCCGAAAGACGGCGGTAGCCAGTTTGGTTGGGACCTGCATCGAGTGGTACGACTTCTATATCTATGGAACGGCGTCGGCGCTTGTGTTCAGTGCGCTTTTCTTTCCGTCCTATGATCCCACGGTCGGGACTCTCCTCGCCTTTGGAACCTTCGCGCTCGGCGCGATCATGCGGCCGCTTGGTGGCCTGGTTTGCGGACACTACGGGGATCGAGTCGGCCGCAAGTCCATGCTCGTGATGACATTGGTCGGCATGGGCGCGGTCACCTTCCTGATCGGGCTCCTTCCCACGTATTCGCAGATCGGGGTGCTTGCCCCGATCCTGCTGATCATCTTGCGCATGCTTCAAGGTTTTGCGTTCGGCGGCGAATGGGGCGGCGCCGTCCTGATGTCTGTGGAGCACGCGCCGGAGAATCGGCGGGGCTTCTACGGATGCTTCCCCCAGATGGGGTCCCCGATCGCGCTGTTCCTCTCGACTGGAACGTTCGCCTTGCTGGCCCTCATGCCCAAGGACGACTTCATGTCTTGGGGCTGGCGCATCCCATTCCTGTTGAGCGCCATCCTTGTCGTCGTCGGCCTCGTTCTGCGTCTCCAGCTCCTGGAGTCCCCAGAATTTGTGAAACTCTTGAGCACTGAGAAGGTCGCAAGGCAGCCGGTCGTTGAGGTATTCAGGAACGATTTTCGAATGATCGCGATCGGCACAGGGGCAGTGCTGAGCACGGTCGTGGCTTTTTACGTGCAAACGCTGTTCGTCGTATCTTATGCCACCCAAACGGTTGGCATGCCGCGACAGACGGTTCTTAACGCCGTTCTGATTGGCTCGGCGTTTGAGCTCGTTTTGCTTCCGCTCTTCGCCCTCCTGTCGGACAAAATTGGCCGGCGTCCTGTCGCATTGTTCGGAGCCGCAATGACGGCGGCCACCGCCTTCCCATTCTTCACTCTTGTGAATACCGGGACGTTCGCGGGTGTGACCGCGGCCATCTGCCTCGCGATGGTCGGAATCAGTGCTCTATACGCCGTCATCCCGGCCTACGTGTCTGATCTGTTCTCGGCGCGCGTGCGCTATAGCGGCATCTCCGCCAGCTACACCATCGCTTCCGGCGTCATTGGTGGATTCAGCCCAGCCATTGGCGCCGGCCTGTACGCATGGGCGGGGAGCACGTGGCCTGTGGCCCTGTATCTCCTTGTCATCGGCTTGATCAGCTTCGTATCGGTGTTGCTCGGCCGAGCGCGCGCGTTCCGGACCGAGGCGCCGGTCGCATCGACCAGAATGGCCTGAATGGCGCTTTGGCTGGTCCTTGCCCCTCCTGGGGTAAGGACCAATGCAACGAGGCGTTGCCGTTCTCGTCACCTCTTCCGAGACGGGTTATGCTTCGCGAGGCGGACGCCGCCGGCAGCAATCTCTGGCACTGATGACACCTGACAAAGAGCTCAAGAGCGGCGACGTCGCCGATCGCATTCTTGAATCAGCGGAGCTGCTCCTCGCTCAAAAAGGCTTCGGCGTCTCGCTTCGTGAGATCACAGCCGCGGCTGGCGTGAACCTCGCCGCGGTCAACTATTATTTCGGCTCCAAGACCAAGCTGCTGGAGGGGCTCTTCGAACGCCTCTCTGAGCGGGTCAACGCCCAACGGGTGGCCGAGCTCAGCCGCGTGCTAGAGGACGCGGGCCAACTCGGGCAGACGCCCGACCTGAGCGAAGTGATCCGCGTATTTGTCCGGCCCTATCTCAGGCCTCCGGCCCAAGGACAACTCCTGGCCCGGCTCATCCTACAGCACCGCGTCGAGCCCTCCGACCTGACCCGCGCCGTAATCCGGCGCCATTTCGATCCTATGGCGGGGCTCTTCATCGATGCGCTCCAGCGTGCTTGCCCGGACCTGGACCAGGACACGTTGCAGTGGCGGTACGTGTTCATGATCGGCTCGATCGTGCTCACCGCTACGGATGCGGGGCCTGAGAACAGGCTCTCGCGTATCTCGGCGGGTGCGCTGAGCTCTGATCAGAGGGACTCTTTCGAAACGGAGATCGTGTCCTTCCTCTGCGGGGGTGTGAGAGGAGCGCGAGAAACGTTTTCCCCCAATCCGATGCCGTTCACAGCGGGGGCTGAAAGCCGCAGACTGAAAGCTTCCTCTCCGAAACGGTTGAGAAGCGGTCCGGATTAGCATTGACAACTCCGGCAGATAATGTCCGCTTCGTCTGATCTGCGAAGGCTAGTATCAAATACGAGCTCTCGAAGGCGCCCGGCTGTGCGGCGTCGCGCGATGCCTGATCCGATGCGGCGATATCGATGTCGAACTGCCCGCACTCCAGGGTGTCGCGACGGCCACTGTGGACGCACCGAACTCCGCCCCCTCCGTAAACATCGGTGCGTTCAATCTCCGAATGCATTAGCGGGCACTCTCGACGGGGTGATCGCGCTCGACCCAGGATGCCCGGAAGTCCCATTGGTCGGAGCAGCAACGTCATCGGTTGGTCTCCCGGGGCGCAAGAAATCCTTCAGCATCCTGCTGTCCTGGCCGGAGATTTAAGACCATTCCTGCTGTCTGCGTCTGCCTCAAGGAAGAGCGCACCAGAATGGGGCCTACCGGAGTTTCGCTGAAGGCGTTCGCACCGGACGCGCGTGGTGGTGTGATCACGCTGCTCGCGCTCGGACTTCCGGTCCTGGCGGTCTCGCGACCGGAGCCGTCGAACTTGCCGAGGTCGTGAACGCCAGGTCGAAGCTGCAATCCAGTGTGGACGGCGCGGCCCTGAAGGGCGCAGCAGAGATCGGCACCGAGAGGACGGTAGCGACAAGCGAGCGGACGCGGCGGTTCGCGAACGAGAGCGCCGGCCCCGCTCGCTCCAGGTGGATTGTGACGACCGAGGTCGCGACGAACCCAACCGCATCTCGGCACTCGCCTGCTTGGTGCAGAGCAACAGCGAGATCGCGGTGAGACGCGGCGAGCTTGTGAGTTCGGGCTCGCCGGTCAGTGGGGCCTCGTTGCCGACGCTGCCCTGTTATCCGGGTGCGTCGCTGTCCACGGGAGCTATGCAGCCTTCGCCATTGGATTCAGCGCTGCGACCAGCTCGTTCTTCACGCGTTCAGCCTCATCATTGGGGACCTGACACGTCCCGGCGGCCTTGTGACCTCCGCCGCCATAGCCGAGGCAGATCGCGCCCACGTCGACAGGAGACGTCCGATCGACGATCGATTTGCCAAGAGCGAGGACCGTGTTCTGCTGCTTCAAGCCCCAGAGGACATGAAGAGACATGTCGCACTCGGGAAAGAGCGCGTAGATCATGAAGCGATTTCCGGCATAAATGATCTCTTCCTTGCGAAGATCGAGTGTCACGGTTCTGCCGTGGACCTTCGCACAACGTAGAAGCTGTTCGCGGAACGGGCCGCGGTGATCGTTATACAAGCCGACACGCTCGCGCACGTCCGGCAACTCCAGGACATCCTCGACCGGTAGGTCGCGGCAGCGATCGATCAGCTGCATCATCAGATCGTAGTTCGAGATCCTGAAATCCCGAAATCTTCCGAGCCCGGTGCGTGGGTCCATGACGAAGTTCAGTAGCGTCCAGCCCTGGGGGTTCAGGATCTCGTCGATGCTGAACTGAGCGGAATCCGCCTTGTCCACGGCCGCGATCAGCGCGGGATCAATCTTCGGAAAACCGGCTGGCCCACCAAAATGGTCGTACACCACACGGGATGCAGACGGTGCAGCCGGGTCGATCACGTGGTTCGAGCGTCTTTCGCCTGCGTTCCGCGTGACTTCGCTGGCATGGTGATCGAATGCCATGTGGCAGCCGGCCACGTAGGGTAGATTGGTGATGATGTCGCGCTCGGTGATCGGCACGATGCCGTCCTGCATGTCCTTCGGGTGCACGAACTTGATGTCGTCGATCATGTCCTTTTCGCGCAGCAGCATGCCGCAGACAAGGCCATCGAAATCGCTACGCGTTACCAGTCTGAACTTCTGATCGGGCATTTCAGCGTTCCAGTTGTCGATTTTCACCTCGCAGAGAGTAGCAGCGGCGCCTTAAGCGTCTTTTCGCGGCCAAGTGGAACGCACCTATGCTCAACGAAATCCTTCCAACCGGTAGCGCAGCCTAGACAGCGATAAGGCAAGCGACCGCGACTCGCCCGGGCCGTGAGGGGCCGAGCGAGTTCCGGGCCTGGCTTTCAGATCCACGCGCACCCATGCGGGGCGGGTCGGCAGCTGAGTTTGCGGTGTGGAACCGAATTCTGATGACGGGCTGGGCCTCAAGCCTCTTGATCGCGCCCGAAGCGTGGCCGTTAATCGGTGCGACCGGGACGTGACGACGCACGACGTCGCCGCCTTCGGCCTGAGCAAGGATCGGGACATCCCTGCGAGGGTCCGGGAGGCGGCTGGCGCGGGCTGTTGGCGTGTCGCGGACCTCGAGACTACGCGACGTTCATGTCTCCAGCCCTCGACGCAAGCACGCGAAGGAGTTTCCCCGAGATGAAGCGAGCCGTATCGATCCTGGCAGCGGGCTTCGCCGCCGCGCTCCTGAGCAGTGGCATTGCAGCCGCGCAGGACCTCCCGAAGACCAGCCTCAAGGTCGTGGGCGCCTGGGGAAACCTGTCGCAGTACAAGAACTTCGAGCAGCCCTTCTGGTCGAAGGAGATCACGGAGAAATCGAACGGCGCGATTACGGCCGAGATCACGCCCTTCAACGAGATGGGCCTGAAGGGAGCCGAGATCTTCCGCCTGATGCGGCTCGGCGTGATCGATTTCGGCTCGACGGTGCTGGGCTATGTCGCCGGCGATGACGCGCGCAACGAGGCCGTCGACCTTGCCGGGCTCTCGCCGGACATCGAGACGGCCCGCAAGGTCTCGGACGTCTACAAGCCCGTCTACGACAAGTTCTATCGCGAGAAGTTCGGCATCAAGGTGCTGGGCATCTGGCCGTATCCGGCGCAGGTCCTTTACTGCAACGGCGAGATCAAGAGCCTCGCCGACCTCAGGGGCAAGAAGGTGCGGACCGGCAACCGCACACTGGCCGAGTTCGTCGAAGCGCTCGGCGGGACGGGCGTGACGCTTGCCTTCAACGAGGTCGTCCCGGCGCTGCAGAACAAGGTCGTCGATTGTGCGATCACGGGCACGCTGTCCGGCAATTCGGCGAAATGGACGGAGGTCTCCACTCACATCCACGCGCTGCCGGTC
>JAQGJZ010000496.1 GCA_028290385.1 Enterovirga sp. | reverse complement strand
GAGCCGCGGTCCGTTGCGCCGGCGTTCCATTGGCAAGCCGGACGAAGTCGTCGCCCAGCCGTTTCAGCGGTGCGCCCTGGGCGCCGGAGCGTTCGGCAACCCCGAGCAGCGATTCGCCCGAGCGGCGAAGCGCCTGAACGAGTTCGGCATCGCTCGGCGCGGGTGCCGGCGGGCGGTCGCTCAGCACGTCCGAGAGCTCCTCGGCCGCAGCCCGGATCAAGCGCAGCTTCTCGTCCTGCCCTTCCGGCACGAAGGTGAGGATCGTGGCCACCCGCGAGACCTCGGGCAGAGCTGCGAGTTTCGCGGCCAGCGGGCGTGCCGTGTCGAGCGAGGGTGCAAGCACGCTCAGCGTGTTCGGGGTCATCCCGGGCGTGCGGCTGAGATCAAGGAACGTCGCGACCGCCTCGGTCTTCTCGCTGCGCAGGTGCATGGGGTTCGCGTCGAACTCCAGCTTCAGCAGGAAGGGCACGCCGGCGAGGACCACGGCCGTGGACCCGAGGATGACGAGCTTGCGGTGGCCGAGGATCCAGTGGTCGATCTTGGCCAGCCCGGGCATTTCGATCGTCTCGGGCTCGGGCGGTGGCGGCATCAGGGCGATGAGCGCCGGCAACAGCGTCAGGCAGCTCAGGAAGGCGATCACCATGCCGACGCCGGTGATCAGGCCGAGCTCGGACACGCCCGTGAAGTTGGTCGGCAGGAACGAGAAGAAGCCGATGAGCAGCGACAGCGCCGCGAGGGTCAGGGACCACCCCATCCCGCGCGCGGCCGCCACGATGGACGTCCGGAGCTCATGCAGCTTGTGGCGCTCGTCGCGGTAGCGCACCGCGAGCTGGATGGAGAAGTCCACCCCGAGCCCCAGGAACAGCGCCGCGACCGCAACGGAGATCACGTTGAAGCGGCCGACCATCAGCAGGCCGGCCCCGATCGTCATGATCAACCCGGCCATCGTGGTCACGAGCACCGCGACGATCAGGCGGCCCGAGCGCAGGGCCAGATAAAGAATGACGGCGATCGCCAGGACGGTCAGGCCGAGATGGAGCGGAGCCCCTTCCTCGATTGTGCCGAATTCCTCGTCCGCGAGGGGAGGCTGGCCGGTGAGCCGGACCGTGACGCCGTTCTGCGACGTGAGGCCGAGCGCGGTCGCGGCCTCGCGGATGCGGGTCGTCGCGGCCTCGCCGGGACGAAGCGCGTCGAAATTGAGGATGGGCTCGATCAGGACGAATTTGCGGAGCTGGCGCCCGGACGGAGCCTCTCCGCCGGACATCAGCTGCTGCCAGGAGAGCCGCGCCGGCTGGCCGGCCAGAACGCGTTCGGTCACGCCGCTCACGCGGTCGAGCATGGCCCCGTTCTCGCCCAGCGCACCCTGGCCGGCACCGAGCTGCAGCAGCCGGGCGAGGCCGCGCAGGGTCGGATCGCCAGCGAGAGCGGAGAGGGCCGGCTGCTGTTCCTGCAACTGCCCGAGTGTGCGCTTCAGCTCCTCGGGCGGGAGCAGAAGGAGCCCGTTCTTCCCGAAGAACGGGCCGCCATCCGGGCGCCACACCTTCTTGATGTTCGGGCCTGGCCGCTCGCCCAAATCGGCCGCGAGCCGGGCCGCGCCGGCTTCGGCGATCTCCGGCGTTTCCCCGTCGACGACCGCGAGGATGACGCGCGACAGGTGCGGGAAGGCCGCCTCGAACTCACTCTTGTCGCGTGCCCAGGCCGCATCCGAGTGCAGCAGCTGGTCGGTCTCGGTCGTGATCGCGAAGCGCGTGACGGACACATACAGCCCGACCAGCGTCAAAATCGCCGCCAGGGCGATGACGAGCCACGGCCGGCGGGTGGAAGCCTGAACGAGCTTTTCGGCGAGGAAGCTCGGATCACGCCGCTTCGCGCCAAGCGGGGCGTGCTCGCCGCGTGTCGGTTGCGCTGTCAATGTCTGCCTTTCCGCACCGTCCCAGAGCCGCGCTTCTTCACGGCGGAGGCCGCCGCGAAGTCAAGCGGGAGGGGACGAGAGCGCGCCTGCTGTCCAGGCGCATTTCGTTGCGACGCGATCGTCAGGGCCTCGGGCGAGCCGGATCCCGACGCGGCGCGCCTTGAGCGGGCGCGGGCTTTGCGGCCCATTCCGGATCCGGCGTAGGACCGTTCGGCGCGCCCGTCGCTCCGGCGAGCTGACCCGGGGCGGCGCCGTTGGCCCGCTTCCAGACTTGGGTGCTGCACAGGAACGCCACAAGGCAGCCCCGCACGTTGAGCGTGCCCGGTTGTTCCGCCCACACGGTCACGTCGTAGCTCTTGCCGTCCTCGTTGTTGTAGATCTTGCCGGCGAAGCGCCCGTCCTCGTTGAGCGTGAGGCCGAGCATGAGCTGATGGCCGAGGATCGGACGATTGCGCTTCCGCGCGTCCGGGTTCTTCACGTCATGCTTGGCCGCGACGTCCTCGCCCTCCGCGGTCGGCTTCATCCAGACGACATAACCGCACAGGTTCTCCTGCGCCGGGCCGCATTTCTCGACGCGGACCCGGGCGCGGCCGTCTTCCGTCAGCCAGGTGCCGCTCGGGTCGTGGGCGGGCGCCGCAAGCGCGGATCCGGCAAGCAGGATGCCGAGACCGAGCGAAAGCCCGGTCGTGCGGGCAGGGAAGGTGACCAACATCGGTACGAGGACCCTTTTCATCGACACGCGCCGTAGCCCGTCGCGTGGGATAGACAACAGTCTTGCCGTCGCTGCGGTTTCGCCCGCGCCCTCTCCGTCCGGTATGCGTCGATACTATGACGGATGGCCGGCCTGGGGCGTGATGTCCAGGCATGCGGAGGCTGTTTAGGCAGGGGGCTTTTTGCGAAGTGCATCCTGTTCTTAACTGAAGTAGTTCCAAAACATAGCGTTTGCACGGCCGATTGGGCGCAGCTATTCCAGCGATACGCTGAAGTGCGACGCGCTGAACAGCGGCGCCGACCACAGGCCATCCCGGAGAAGATGATGTTTCGGCAGCGCTCGGTCGCTCTCGCGTTCGCGTTCCTTGCAGGTGCCACGGTTGCGACCGCGAAGGAATACCCGATCGGCAAGCCGTCGATCCAGGCCGGGCTCGAGGTCCAGGCCGTTTATCTCCAGCCGATCGAGATGGATCCGCCCGGCATGATGCGGGCTGCGGCCGAATCCGACATGCATCTGGAGGCCGACATCAAGGCGACGCAGGGCAACACAAACGGCATGGCCGACGGCGATTGGGTGCCGGCGCTGACGGTGAAATACGAGCTCACCAAGGTCGAAGGCGGCCAGAGCGTCTCGGGCGACATGATGCAGATGGTCGCGAGCGACGGCCCCCATTACGGCGACAACGTCAAGCTGTTCGGCCCCGGCAAGTACCGGCTGAAGCTCACGGTGGCGCCCCCCGGCCCGCATGCGCATTTCGGCCGGCACGTCGACAAGGAAACGGGCGTCGGCGAGTGGTTCAAGCCGTTCGACGTCACCCAGGAATTCACCTTCGCGGGCACTGGCAAGAAGGGCGCGTATTGAGCCCCGCGACGAAGCGCTCCGCCGGGGCGGCGCTGCTCGGGACGCTGCGCCCCGCGCTCGCCGCGCTCGTGCTCGCGGCCCTGCCTGGGGCGGCGCTGGCGCAGGAAATGCCGGTGTTCAGGATCGAGATGAAGGACGGCACGATCTCGCCGACCCGCATCGAGGCTCCGGCGAACACGCCGTTCAAGTTCGAGATCAGCAATACCGGCCAGGCGCCGGTCGAGTTCGAGTCGCTGGAGCTGAAGCGCGAAAAGGTGCTGGCGCCGGGGGCGACCTCCTCGATCGTGTTCCGTCGGGTCGAGCCAGGCGAGTACGACTTCTTTGACGATTTCCACCCCGAGGCTCGGGCCAAGCTTGTGGTCAGGTAGCGGGCCGGCGCCGGCCGGCCTCGCCGACGGCGCGGACCGGCTGGTCGCGTCGGTCGGCCACTGGCTGTCGCGCCACCAGCGCGCGATCCGCCACGTGCAATGGGCGGTCGCGCTCATCTATCTGGTGCTGATCATCGGCCCGGTGATCACCGACCTGCCGCCGCGCACGGCGCATGTCTGGACGCACCTGACCTTGTTCGCGCAGTTCGCCTTCTGGGGCATCTGGTGGCCGTTCGTGCTGCTCAGCATGATCCTGGTCGGGCGGTCCTGGTGCGGGCTGCTCTGCCCGGAAGGCGCGCTGAGCGAGGCGGCGAGCCGCTATAGCCTGGGCCGTCACGTTCCGCGCTGGATCACCTGGAAGGGCTGGCCCTTCGTGGCCTTCGCGCTGACCACGATCTACGGCCAGATGGTCAGCGTGTATCAATATCCGAAGCCGGTTCTGGCGGTTCTCGGCGGCTCGACGGTCGCGGCCATCGCGGTCGGGCTCGTTTATGGCCGCAACAAGCGCGTGTGGTGCCGCTATCTCTGCCCGGTGAACGGCGTCTTCGCCGTGCTGGCGAAGATGGCGCCGGTCGCGTTCCAGGTGGATGGCGCGGCTTGGCGCCGCTCGCCGCACCCGAGGGCCGGGCAGGCGCTGGTGAATTGCTCGCCGCTTGTTCCGCTGAAGACGATGCGCAGCGCCAGCCCGTGCCACATGTGCGGGCGCTGCGACGGCTTCCGCGGCTCCATCCGGCTCGGGCTGCGTGCGCCGAACCACGAGATCGTCCACGTGGCTGGGGACACGCCGAACCCCTGGGAGACCGTGCTGATCCTGTTCGGCATGATGGGCGTGGCGCTCGGCGCGTTTCACTGGACGACCAGCCCGTGTTTCATCGACGCTAAGCAGGGCCTCGCCGAGTGGCTGGTCGAGCGCGGCCTCACCTGGCCGCTCGAGCACAGCGCGCCCTGGTTCGTCCTGACGAACTACCCGGCCCAGAACGACGTAATGACGCTGCTCGATGGCTTTGTGCTGCTGTCGTATATCAGCGCTACCGCTATCCTGTTCGGCGGGCTCTTCGGGCTTCTGCTCGCGCTCGCGACGCGCATCGCGGGCCCGTTCTCGGCAAAGCGCTTCCACCACCTAGCGCAGACGCTCATCCCCATGGCCGGATGCGGCGTCTTCCTCGGCCTCTTCTCGATCACAGTGACCATGCTGAGGAACGAGGGCGTGCCGGTGTTCTGGGTCTCGGGCCTGCGCGCGGCGCTGCTCGCCGGGGCCGCCACGTGGTGCGTGTGGCTCGCCTGGCGGGTCGTCGGACTCTGGACCGGCGGGCTGCGCCGGGTCGCCGCGACCGTGCAGGCAGCCGCTGCGGTCGCGCTCGCGGTCTACGGCTGGGCGCTGCTGTTCTGGATCTGGTGATCCGCGCTCAGTGATAGGCGATCAGCCAGCCGACGCTGGCCAAGGGTGCGATCACGCCGAGAACGAAACAGACGATAGCATTGGGCATCTCATCCACCTGCAATCCTGTCGCGCCCGGGGGCGCGCTGAGTTGGCGGGTGAACGGGCTTTGTGCTGCACGTGTTCCATATCGGCACGACCGACGGGCTTGACAGCCTGCGGCAAATCTGCCCCGTTTATAGAACAAATACGGAACATGGATGTGAGCGCCTGTGGGCGATGTGCCGAAAGCGGCTTGTCCTGCAGCCGCTCGGGCAGCTAAGTCTCGGCTCTGGAAAGGTGGTGTCTCATGGCCGGCAGCGTCAACAAGGTTATTCTCGTCGGCAATCTGGGGCGCGATCCCGAGGTGCGCCGGATGGGATCGGGCGACCCGGTCGTGAACCTGCGCATCGCCACGTCCGAGACCTGGAAGGACAAGAACAGCGGCGAGCGGAAGGAAAAGACCGAGTGGCACTCGGTCGTGATCTTCAACGAGAACCTGGGCCGCGTCGCCGAGCAATACCTCCGCAAGGGCTCGAAGGTTTATATCGAGGGCCAGCTGCAGACCCGCAAATGGACCGACCAGTCGGGCCAGGAGAAGTATACCACCGAGATCGTGCTCCAGCGTTTCCGGGGTGAGCTGACGATCCTCGACAGCCGCGCCGGCGGCGGCGGCGCCTCCGAATTCCCGGAGGAGCCCGGCCAAGTGAGTCGCGGTGGTGATTTCGGCCGCTCCGGGCCGATGGAGAAGCGTCCGGCCATGGCCGGTGGTGGCGGCGGAGGCGGTGCTGGCGGCGGCGGTTCGCGCGGCGGCTACAGCAACGATCTCGACGACGACATCCCGTTCTAGTCCGGGCTGCCCCCGTGCACGCGCCTGATGACGCCGCGCTGGTCGCGGGCATCTCGGCCTGGGCCGCGGTGGAGAGCCCGACGCATGATGCGGCGGGCGTGAACCGCGCCATGGACCTCGTCGCCGCGGAGGCCGCGGCAACTGCGATCGCGGTCGAGCGGGTGCCGGGCCGCGACGGGCTCGGCGACAGCCTCGTGCTCCGCGCCGGACCAGGACGCCAGGATCCTGGGATCCTGCTCCTGTCGCATCTCGACACGGTGCACCCGGTCGGCACGCTCGGGCGCGACCTGCCGATCCGCGTCGAGGGCGACCGGCTCTACGGGCCCGGCGTCTACGACATGAAGGGCGGCGCCTGGCTCGCCTTTCAGGCTTTCCTGGCCGTGGCGAAGGCCGGCTCGGCGCGCCTGCCGCTTGCATTCCTGTTCACGCCGGACGAGGAGATCGGCTCGCCGACGACCCGCGGCCTGATCGAGGATCTTGGGCGGGGAGCGGCCTATGCGCTGGTCACCGAGCCGGGGCGCGACGGCGGCAAGGTGGTAACGGCCCGCAAGGGCGTCGGCCGCTTCACGATCGAGGTCGAGGGCAGGCCGTCCCATGCCGGAACCCGGCACCAGGACGGCCGCAGCGCCATTGACGAGGCGGCTCGGCAGATCGGCGCGATCAACGCGCTGACCGATTACGCCCGCGGCGTGACCACCAATGTCGGCGTGATCGCGGGCGGCACGGCCGACAACGTCGTCGCGCAGCATTGCCGCTTCAGCGTCGACCTTCGCGTCGTCACGGCAGCGGACGGGGACCTTTATGCCGACAAGATCCTGGGCCTGAAGCCGGCCGGGGAGGGCGTTCGCGTGACGGTGTCCGGCGGCATGAACCGCCCGCCCTACGAACGCAGTCCGGAGACGGCCCGGCTCTACGAGCAGGCGAGGGACCTCGCCGCCGAACTCGGCTTTGAGCTGGGCGAGGTGCCGCAAACCGGCGGCGGGTCGGACGGCAACTTCACGGCGGCGCTCGGCGTGCCGACCCTGGACGGGCTCGGCATCGACGGGGATGGCGCGCATACGCTGGCCGAATATGGCCTGATCTCGTCGGTGCGGCCCCGCATCGCCCTGATGGCGGCCCTCCTGTCGCGGCTCGGCTGATTCGCCCGGGCGGGTGCCGTATCCGGCCGTGCCCCGTTGCTTCCCGGCCTGCGAAGACCCATATGAGGGTACGGCCAACACATTGGCCTTTCTCACGGAAATGGCGTTTCGGCCTGTGGGTGGCGGCCCCTCCGCTGTGGCCACGGCGAGCCGCATGGGATAACCCGCGCGCTAGCGGTATTCGGACAGAACGTTTTGGCTGACGAGACGGACAACACGGGCAATCCGGGCATCAACCCGGCCGCCGACATCAAGCCGGTGTCAATCACCGATGAGATGAAGCGCTCCTACCTCGATTACGCGATGAGCGTGATCGTGAGCCGTGCGCTGCCAGACGTGCGCGACGGCCTGAAGCCGGTCCATCGCCGCATTCTGTTCGCGATGTACGAGAGCAATCTCGTCCCCGAGCGGCCCTATGTGAAATGCGCCCGCGTCGTCGGCGACGTGATGGCCAAGTACCACCCGCACGGCGACAGCGCGATCTACGATGCGCTCGTCCGCATGGCGCAGGACTTTTCCATGCGCCTGCCCCTCATCGATGGGCAGGGCAATTTCGGCTCCGTCGACGGCGATCCGCCGGCGGCCTACCGCTACACCGAGTGCCGCCTCCAGCGCCCCGCCGTCGCCCTGCTCGACGACATCGACAAAGACACGGTCGACCACGTCGCGAACTATGACGGCAGGGAAAGCGAGCCCTCCGTCCTTCCGGCCAAGTACCCGAACCTCCTGGTGAACGGGGCCGGCGGCATCGCGGTCGGCATGGCGAC
>JAQGJZ010000501.1 GCA_028290385.1 Enterovirga sp. | reverse complement strand
AAGCTCTGGCCGATCTCATACGAGGGCCAGTCGGACACCGCCTGCTTCGACAACGCGCTCGAATTCCTGCTGCGCGGTGGCTACTCGCTGCCGCACGCCATGATGATGCTGGTGCCGGAAGCCTGGGCGGGCAACCCGCTGATGGACGAGGACCGGCGCGCTTTCTACGAGTATCACGCAGCCCTCATGGAGCCCTGGGACGGGCCGGCCGCAATCGTCTTCACGGACGGGCGGCAGATCGGCGCGACGCTCGACCGGAACGGCCTCCGTCCGGCGCGCTTCCTGGTGACGGAGGACGGACTGGTCGTGCTCGCCTCCGAAGCGGGCGTCCTGCCGATCCCGGAGGAGAAGATCGTCCAGAAGTGGCGGCTCCAGCCGGGCCGCATGCTGCTGATCGACCTCGAACAGGGTCGCATCGTCGAAGACGAGGAGATCAAGCGCGAGCTCGCGACCGCCAATCCCTACAAGGAGTGGCTGCAGCGCACGCAGATCGTCCTGGAGGACCTGCGCAAGGTGGAGCCGCGCCAGCCGCGGACCGACGTCGCGCTGCTCGATCGGCAGCAGGCCTTCGGCTACACGAGCGAAGACCTGAAGCTCCTGATGGCGCCCATGGCCGTCACCGGCCAGGAGGCCGTGGGCTCGATGGGCAACGACACGCCGATCTCGGCTTTGTCGCAGAAGTCGAAGCTCCTCTACACCTACTTCAAGCAGAACTTCGCCCAGGTCACGAACCCGCCGATCGACCCGATCCGCGAGGAGCTCGTCATGAGCCTCGTGTCCTTTATCGGGCCGCGGCCAAACATCCTCGACCTGGAAGGGACCTCGCGGCGGAAGCGGCTCGAGGTGCGTCAGCCGATCCTCACCAACGAGGATCTGGAGAAGATCCGCTCCATCGGCCATTTCGAGGATCGCTTCGACACGAAGACGCTCGACATGACCTATCCGGCCGAGCTCGGCGCGGCGGGTCTCGAAGGCGCGCTCGAGCGGCTCTGCGACCGTGCGGAGGCCGCCGTGAACGGCGGCTACAACATCATCGTGCTGTCCGACCGTGCGGTCGGGCCGGACCGCATCCCGCTGCCCGCGCTGCTCGCGACGGCGGCCGTGCACCACCACCTGATCCGCCGCGGCCAGCGCACCTCCGTCGGGCTCGTGCTCGAGACCGGCGAGCCGCGCGAGGTGCACCAGTTCGCCTGCCTGGCAGGCTACGGGGCCGAGGCCATCAACCCCTATCTCGCCTTCGAAACGCTGCTCGCGATGAAGGACGACCTCCCGGAGGAGGTCGACGAGAAGGAGATCATCTACCGCTACATCAAGTCGATCGACAAAGGCCTGCTCAAGGTCATGTCGAAGATGGGTATCTCGACCTACCAATCCTATTGCGGCGCGCAGATCTTCGACGCGATCGGGCTCCGCTCGGAGCTCGTCGAGAAGTACTTCTTCGGCACCGCGACCACGATCGAGGGCGTCGGGATCGCCGAGATCGCGGAGGAGACGGTGCGCCGCCACTCCGATGCGTTCGGTGACGCGCCCGTCCTGCGCAACGCGCTCGATATCGGCGGCGAATACGCCTACCGCCTGCGCGGCGAGGCGCATGTGTGGAGCCCCGACACGGTTGCGACGCTGCAGCATGCCGTGCGCCTGAACGCCGAGGAGCGCTATCGCGAGTTCGCGCGCCTGGTGAACGAGGGCGAGAACCAGCTCCGCACCGTGCGCGGCCTGTTCCGCATCAAGGCCGCCGAGGAGATCGGGCGGACGTCGGTCCCGCTGGATCAGGTCGAGTCGGCCGCCTCCATCGTGAAGCGCTTCTCCACCGGCGCCATGTCGTACGGCTCGATCTCGAAGGAGGCGCACGAGACGCTCGCCATCGCCATGAACCAGATCGGCGGCCGGTCGAACAAGGGCGATGGCGGCGAGCTGCCGGAGCGCTTCCGCGCGCTGCCGGACGGGCGCTCGAAGCGCTCCGCCATCAAGCAGGTTGCCTCCGGCCGCTTCGGCGTCACCACCGAGTACCTGGTCAACTCGGACGTCATGCAGATCAAGGTGGCCCAGGGCGCCAAGCCCGGTGAGGGCGGCCAGCTGCCCGGCCACAAGGTCGACGCCAAGATCGCCAAGGTCCGCCATTCCACCCCCGGGGTCGGGCTGATCTCGCCCCCGCCGCACCACGATATCTATTCGATCGAGGACCTGGCCCAGCTCATCTTCGACCTGAAGAACGTCAATCCGGCCGCGGACGTGTCGGTAAAACTCGTCTCTGAGGTCGGGGTCGGCACGGTCGCGGCGGGCGTCGCCAAGGCGCGCGCCGATCACATCACGGTGTCCGGCTACGAGGGCGGGACGGGCGCGGCGCCGCTCACCTCCATCAAGCATGCCGGCTCGCCGTGGGAGATGGGCCTCGCCGAGACGCAGCAGACGCTCGTTCTGAACAAGCTGCGCGGCCGCGTCGCGCTGCAGGCCGATGGCGGCATTCGCACCGGGCGCGACGTGCTGATCGCGTTCCTGCTGGGCGCGGACGAGGTCGGCTTCTCGACGGCTCCGTTGATCGCGGCCGGCTGCATCATGATGCGCAAGTGCCACCTGAACACCTGCCCGGTCGGGGTCGCGACGCAGGACCCCGTGCTGCGCAAGCGCTTCAAGGGCCAGCCCGAGCATGTGGTGAACTACATGTTCTTCGTGGCCGAGGAGGTGCGCGAGCTGATGGCATCGCTGGGCGTCACGAGCGTCGACGAGCTGGTCGGTCGCTCCGATTTCCTCGACCAGGACAGGGTGGTCGACCACTGGAAGGCGCGGGGTCTCGATTTCTCGCGCGTGTTCCACAAGCCGCAGGTCGGGCCGGAGATCGCCATTCGGCATGTCGAGCGGCAGCACCATCCGATCGACAAGGTTCTCGATCTGGAGCTGATCCGGCAGGCCCGCGCGGCGATCGACGGCGGAGGCCCCGTCACGATCGAGGCCAAGGTCGGCAACGTGGACCGCACTGTGGGGGCCATGCTGTCCGGCGAGGTGGCCAAGGCGCACGGGCATGCCGGGCTGCCCGACGATACGATCGTCGTGAAGCTCACCGGCACGGCCGGCCAGAGCTTCGGCTCATGGCTGGCGGCGGGTGTCACCCTCTCGCTCGCGGGCGAGGCGAACGACTACGTCGGCAAGGGCCTGTCGGGCGGCAAGCTGATCATCCGGCCGCCGCTGGATTCGAGGGCCGTCGCGGAGAACTCGATCATTGTCGGCAACACCGTGCTGTACGGCGCCGTCGCGGGCGAGTGCTATTTTCGCGGCGTCGCGGGCGAGCGCTTCGCGGTCCGCAACTCGGGCGCGATCGCGGTTGTCGAGGGCACGGGCGACCACGGCTGCGAGTACATGACGGGTGGCGTCGTGGTTGTGATCGGCCAGACCGGGCGCAACTTCGCGGCCGGCATGTCGGGCGGCATCGCGTATGTGCTCGACGAGGACGGCACCTTCGCCAAGCGGTGCAACCTCTCCATGGTCGACCTCGAGCCGGTCGAGGAGGAGGAAGACCTGATGCAGCGCTTCCACCAGGCCGGCGACCTGGAGACCAAGGGCCGGATCGACATTCTGGCCGACATGTCGCGGCGCGACGAGGAGCGCCTGACGTCGCTCCTCAAGAACCACGTCGCCTACACGGATTCGGGCCGGGCGAAGGAGATCCTGGACAACTGGGCCGAGTATCGGACCAGGTTCGTCAAGGTCATGCCCGTCGAGTACCGCCGGGCGATCCGCGAGATGGAGCGCGGGCGGATGCTGCAGGCGGCCGAATAGGCCGCCGTTGCAGCCAGGATAGGCGCGGCATATGCTCTGGCATATGCCAAAGGAGGTCGGCCATGCTGGAGCGGAAGGTGAGCCTTTTCCGGA
>JAQGJZ010000377.1 GCA_028290385.1 Enterovirga sp. | reverse complement strand
GTCGAGGCTCCTCACCCATCCTTGGCGCGCGGGTCGAGCGCGTCCCGCAAGCCGTCCCCCAGGAGATTGAAGGACAGCACGGTCACGAAGATCGCGAGGCCGGGGAAGATCGCCATCCAGGGCGCGTAGGTGAGAAACCGCTGCGCCGTGTTCAGCATCGCGCCCCAGGACGGCGCGGGCGGCTGCTGCCCGAGGCCGAGAAAGGACAGGCTCGCCTCGGCGATGATGGCGGTTGCGACCGTCAGGCTCGCCTGGACGAGCAGCTGCGGCAGCACGTTCGGCAGCACGTGCTCGAGCGCGATGCGCCAGCTGCGGATGCCGGCCGCGCGCGCCGCCTCGACATAAAGCTCGGACTTGATGGTCAGCACCTGGCCGCGCGTCAGCCGGATGAAAATGGGCGTCGCCGTGATGCCGATGGCGATCATCGCGTTGGTCAGGCTGGGGCCGAGAAAGGCCGCGAGCGCGATGGCGAGGATCAGGAACGGGCAGGCCAGCATGGCATCCGTGAGCCGGCTGATCAGCCCGTCCACGAGCCCGCCGACATAGCCGGCCAGCAGCCCTATCGGCACGCCGATGCCGATCGCGATGCCCACGGACCCGAGCCCCGCGGCCACCGAAGCGCGGGCGCCGTAGATGATGCGGGCGAGGATATCGCGGCCGACCTCGTCCGTGCCGAAGGGATGGGCCCCGGTCGGGGGGCGCCGCACGGCCGACCAGCTCTGCGCCGTCGGATCGTAGGGCGCCAGGAAGGGTGCCAGAACCGCCGACGCGATCACGATCAGGATCACGACAAGGCCCACCATGGCCGAGTGCCGCGTCCTGAGCCGCGCCCAGGCCTGGGCGGCCGGCGTGCGCGGGGCACGCGCCGGCCCCTGCTGTCCCGCTCGCGCAGACGGCGAGCCGAGTGGAGCGGAGGGCCCGGTGGGAGTGGGAACGGCCGAGTTCACGTCCGCAGCCTCGGATTGGCGAGCACGTAGCCGATATCGGCCAGGAGGTTCAGGGCGATGTAGCTGGTCGCCGTGACCAGAACGACGCCCTGCACCACCGCGTAGTCGCGGTTGAACACGGCATCCACGATGAGCTTGCCGAAGCCCGGAATGGTGAAGATCTGCTCGGTCAGCACGGCGCCCGAGAGCAGCGTGCCGAATTCGAGCGCCCCCAACGTGATGATGGGGGTCAGCGCGTTCCGCATCGCGTGCCGCAGCACGACCACGCGGCGCGCGAGGCCTTTTGCGCGCGCGGTGCGGACATAGTCGCTCGCCAGCGCCTGCAGCATGGCGCCGCGCGTGTGCCGCATCAGGATGCCCGCGATCGCGTTCCCGAGCACGAAGGCCGGCATGATGGTTGTCGCCAGGCTCTGCCACGGATCCTCGAACGGGCTCACGTAGCCCGAGGCCGGCAGCCAGCCGAGCGAAACCGCGAACACGAAGATCAGCATGATCCCGAGCCAGAAATTCGGCGTGGAGATGCCGACCAGCGACAGGACGCTGACGAGGTAATCGACCCAGGTGCCCTTCGCGACGGCCGACACGATCCCGGCCGTGATCCCGATCGCGAGCGCGATGACCATGGCCATCACGGCGAGCTGAAGCGTCACCGGCAGTTTTTGGGCGATGAGGTCGAGCACGGGCACGTTCAGCCGGATCGACTGGCCGAGATCGCCCGAGAGCACGCCCTTGATCCAGAGGAGGTATTGGACCGGGATCGGCTGGTCGAGGTGATAGCGGGCCCGAATCTGGGCGATGACCTCGGGGTCCTTGTCCTCGCCCGCCATGGCGAGCGCGGGGTCGCCGGGCAGCAGCTGCTGCAGCCCGAAGATGATGATGGAGACGAAGAACAGCGTCGGGACGAGCTGGACGAGCCGGCGGGCGAGAAGAGCGAGCATGGTCAGGCCGCCGCGCGGAACGCGGCCCGGGCACGGCGGCGGCTTGCGCCGGCTCCCGGGCGGGAGCAGATTTCGCCCACACAGGGGGCACGGTCATGGGGCATGATCGCCGACAGGTTCTCGCGATGCTGGGGGCCGCCGCGCTTCCGCTCACGGCATCGAGGAAGGCCATGGCGCATGTCAAACCCCGCGCAACCGACGTCCTGCTCGTCGTAGACGTGCAGAACTGCTTTCTGCCCGGCGGCTCGCTCGCCGTAAAGGACGGGGACGCGGTCGTTCCGGTTATCAACGCCCTCGCGGACAAGTTCGCGAACGTCGTCGTGACTCAGGATTGGCATACGCCGAACCACCTTTCCTTCGCGTCCGCCCATCCGGGCAAGAAGCCCTTCGACACGGTCCGGATGCCCTATGGCGAGCAGGTGCTCTGGCCGGATCATTGCGTCCAGGGCACGCCCGGCGCGGAGCTGTCCGCAGCGCTGAGGATCCCGCATGCCCACCTCGTCATCCGCAAGGGGTACAATCCGGCGATCGACAGCTATTCGGCCTTCGTCGAAGCCGACGGCGTGACCAAGACCGGGCTCGCCGGATACCTCAAGGAACGTGGCATCGACCGGGTGTTCGTGGTCGGGCTCGCGACCGATTTCTGCGTCGCCTGGTCCGCCCTCGACGCGCGCAAGGCAGGGCTCGACGCGGTGGTCGTCGAGGACGGATGCCGGGGCATCGACCTCAACGGCTCGCTCGCGGCGGCCTGGCGCGAGATGGCGGCCGCCGGGGTCGAGCGCACGGTCAGCGCCGAGATCGTGTGAGAGGCGCGGAGGCCTCTCACTTCATGGTCAGGCCGACGACGCGCACGAGCCCGTCGGGATGGGGCTTGAACCCCTCGAGCTTCGCATTGTGCGCGATGATGACGGCGCGGTGGTACAGATACAGGACTGAGCCCTCATTCAGGAGCTTGTCCGCGACCTTCTCGTAGAGCGCCATGCGCTCGGCCTTGCCGCTCTTCACGCGCGCCTCGTCGAGCCAGGCATCGACCTCGGGGCTGGAATACTTGCCGTAATTCTGCGGCGCCCCCGTCTTGTGGAACACGTACAGGTTGCCGTCCGGGTCGGGCCGGCCCGACCAGTTCAGCATATAGGCCTGGTAGCGGCCGCTCTCAGCCTCGTTCAGCGAGGTCGCGAACTCCGTGACCCGGATCTTCATGTCGAAGCCGGCCTCGGCCGCCATCGCCTGGATCACCTCGGCGACCTGCCGCGTCTCGGGGTTGTTGGGCACCATGTAATCGACCGCGACGGGCGTCTTCACGCCCGCATCCGCAAGAAGCTTCTTGGCGCGGGCGACGTCGCGCGTCGGGACCGGAAATTTGCTCTGGTACCAGGGGTTGTTCGGGTTCACCCATTGGTTGCCCGGCATCGAGGCGCCGTTGAACACGACCTGGTTGATCGCCTCGCGGTCGATCGCCAGGCTGAGCGCGAGGCGCACGCGGGCGTCCTGGCCGAGCGGGTTCTTGGCCGCCTCGCCATTCGCGACGTTGATCGTCATGCCCATGTAGCCGAGGTCGATCCCGGTCGCGAGCTTCAGCCGGCGGTCGGCCTGGATCTCCTTGATGTCGGTCGCGAGCGCCCGCTCGATCAGGTCGAGCTGGCCCGATTTCAGGTTGGCGAGCCGAACGGTCGAATCCTGGATCGGCAGGTAGGTGATCCGGTCGATCTTGACCTGATCCTTGTTCCAGTAATCGGCGAACCGCTCGAGCACGATGCGGTCCTGCTGCACGCGTTCGACGAACCTGTAGGGTCCCGCGCAGACCGGCCGCTGGCCGAACTTGTCGCCCATCTCCTTGGCCGCCTTCGGGGACACCATCATGCCGGCGCGGTCGGTGAGCTGCGCCACGAGCGGCGAATACGGGGTCTTCAGCAGCAGCCGGACCGTTGTCGGATCCGCGACCTCGATCGTGTCGATCGCGGCGATTTCCGGCCGGCGGAACGAGCCGGAGAGCGTCAGGTGGCGCTCGAGCGAGAACTTGACCGCTTCCGCGTCCATCGGCTCGCCGTCGTGGAATTTGACGCCCGGCCGCAGCTTGATGGTGACCGTCTTCCCGTCCGGCGAGGTCTCGTGCGAGAGCGCGAGTTGCGGGAGGATGTTGAGCTTCTCGTCCGTGTCGAAGAGCTTGTCGCAGAGCGCCGCGAAGACGACGCGGCCGACATAGGTGCGCCCGAAGCTCGGATCGAGCACGTCGGGATCCTCCGCGAGTCCAACCCGCAGATTGGTCTGGGCGGTCGCGATCGCGGGCACCGCCAGCAGCGCGAACAGAACGGTCGGCAGAAGTCGTTTGCGAAGGGATGTCACGGAACAAGCCTCAATTCGGCCGGCAGCATGCAAGAGGCGGACCCGCCCGTCCAGCCTGGGGGCGCCGACAATCTTGGCCTGCCTGGGGAGCGGGCCCGAACTTGCCAGCCGCGCCGGCAAGCGTCAGTAACGGCCAGCAAAGACGTTCGGCGGCTTAATGCCGGCTGCTCTCGCGTTGCGCAGGAGAGCATGGGAAGTCCACGACCATGATCAAAGACAACCGCAATGCCGATCCTGGTGAAATGACATCGCTTCGGCCGGGATCGGGGCGTCTCGATCGCCGGGCGTTCCTGTTCGGCTCCGCCGCAGGAATCGGGGCGCTGGGTCTCGCCGGCTGCGTGTCGACGGACGGGATGAGCCTCGCCGACGCCTCCAAGCTCTATGGCCCGCTGCCAGACGAGAAATTCCCGATCCCCGCGGTCGACATGAGCAAGGTCGACCCGAAATTCTACCGCCGCGTCGTCGCCTACGACACCAAGGAAGCCGCCGGCACGATCATCGTCGATCCGGGCAACTACTATGTGTACCGCATCGAGGGTGACGGCTCTGCGACCCGGTACGGCGCCAATGTCGGCCGCGACGGCTTTCGCTGGAACGGCGACGCCTATGTCGGGCGCAAATCCGAATGGGCGACCTGGACCCCGCCGCCCGAGATGATCAAGCGCCAGCCCGAGGCGGCCAAATACGCCCGCGGCATGCCCGGCGGGCTCGACAACCCACTCGGCGCCCGCACGCTCCACCTGTACCAGAACGGGCGCTATACGCTGTACACGATCTACGCGAGCAGCGACCCGGAATCCATCGGCTCGGGCGTGACCAGCGGCTGCGTCGGCCTGCTCAGCCAGGACATGATCCACCTCTACGGGCGCACGCCGGTCAAGACCAAGGTCGTGGTGCTGCCGGCGTAAGGCCGGGTTCAGCCGCCCTTCGCGATCTCGCCGGCGATGAAGCGCTCGACCGCGCCCCGGCCCACGATCCCGGAGGGTCGCACGCGGGACGGCATGGCGGCGCGGTAGACCCGCGGCCGCCCGCTCCAGACACCGACCAGCCGGCCGAGCTCCGCCAGCGGGTCGGCATGGTCGTCCACCCGGATGTCGAGGAGCGGGTACTCCTCGGCGTCATGGATCAGCATCGCGGCCGATTGCCGGCCGCGCTTGTCGCCGCCGGCCGCCTCACCGGCCCGCAGCGCCAGCAGGAAGCGCTCAAAGAGCGGCCGCCCCGCCGAGGCCTCGAAGGCCGCGACCGTGTCGCGGACGACCTCCGGGCCGGCGAGCATGTTGCCCGCGACCGAGAAATCCTCACGCACCTCGTGCCCGCACCAGGGCACGCAGGCCATGCCCGTATAGGCGGCGTTGCGGCCGTCCGCCCGCATCAGGTGGAGCTGGCGGTCCGCCCTGCCCTCGTCGGCCGCCGTGAGCGTCGCGATCGCCTCCTGCGGCGAGTCGCCGGCCAGCAGCAGCGCAAGGCCGCGCGGACCATAGAAGGGGTTCACCATGGCCTGGGACGCAACGGCCCCGATCCCGGTCTCGACCGAGGGCACGAGCGCCCCGACCGCGAAGGCGCAGGTCGCGACCGCGATCCCGATCTGGCCGGTTTCCGGGTCGCGGGCGACGATCGACCAAGTCATGTAGCACCCTCGTCAGTCCGGACCACGCGACGTGAAGTCCGGGTTCTCGCCGCGCGAGGCCCGGGAATCACGGGGCCGAGGCCCCGGATGCAGCGTAGCATCAACGCCCGGCCGCGTAGCCCTGCATGCCGCGCGGGTTGGCCGCGGCCTTGCGGCGGTTTCCGTCGCGCGCCGCGGCCGTGAGGCGGCCTTCCGACCAA
Source organism: Enterovirga sp. (assembly GCA_028290385.1). Classification (GTDB taxonomy): domain Bacteria; phylum Pseudomonadota; class Alphaproteobacteria; order Rhizobiales; family Beijerinckiaceae; genus Enterovirga. The sequence goes on along the minus strand of JAQGJZ010000377.1, from coordinate 5,921 downwards.
TCCTCGCCGATCTCGACGATGTGGCCGCGCCGGCGCAGCTCCGCGACGGTTGCTGGAGGCACCCTCCCCTCGAGCACGATCACGCCCGGGCGCGAGGTGCGCGGCCAGAACGACGACGGGAAATGCTCCGTGTGCCAGGCCGGGGCATCGATCGCCTCCTGCAGGTTCATGCCCGCATGGACGTGCCGGAGGAAAAGCTGCGGGATCCACTGGTCCTGCTGGTCGCCGCCCGGCGAGCCCCAGGCGAGGTAGGGCTCGCCGTCGCGCAGCGCCAGCGTGGGCGACAGCGTCGAGCGCGGCCGCTTGCCGGGCATCAGCGCGGCCGGGTGCTCCTCGTCGAGCCAGAACATTTGCGCCCGCGTGCCGAGCGGGAAGCCGAGCTCCGGGATCACGGGCGAGGATTGCAGCCAGCCGCCCGAGGGCGTGCCGGACACCATGTTGCCCCAGCGATCGACGATGTCGAAATGGACGGTGTCGCCGCGCACGGCGCCGAGCTTGTCGAGCCGGCGCGCATCCTCGGCAGGCGTCGCCGAGGCGCGCTGGATCCGCCCCACGGTCGGCTCGCCGGCCCCGGTCGCGCCGACCGCGACGCGCTCGCCGCCGGCCCGGGCACCGACCGACTTGCCGTAGCCGGGGATCGTGCCGGGGCGGAGCTCGTGGGAGGCTCCCTCGCCGATCAGGCGCCGGCGCTCGTCGTTGTAGGCGGAGCCGAGCAGCTGCTCGACCGGCACATCCACGAACAGGGGATCGCCGTAGAAGGTGTCGCGGTCCGCAAAGGCCAGTTTTGCCGCCTCGACCTGCAGATGGATGAAGTCTGGGCCGGTCGGGTCGATGCCGTCGAGATCGTAGCCGGAAAGCAGCGCGAGCTGCTGCAGGGTGGTGAGGCCCTGCGTCCAGGGTCCGCATTTGAGGACGGTGTAGCGGCCGTAATCATAGGAGATCGGCGCCTCGACGCCCGCCTCCCAGCCGGCCATGTCCTGCCCGGTGAGCACGCCGCGGTTCGGCCGCCCGGTGGTGTCCATCACCGCCTCGGTGCGGCAGAAGCGGTCGATCGCCTCGGCCACGAAGCCCTGCGACCACACCTCTCGGGCGCGCTCGATCTCGGCCTCGCGCCCGCCGCCCCGGCTTTCGGCCTCGTCCAGGATGCGCTCGTAGGTGGCCGCGAGCGTCGGGTTGGTGAAGATCGTCCCCGCCTCCGGCACCCGGCCGCCCGGCAGGTAGATCGCGGCGGAGCTCGTCCAGTGCTCGCGGAACAGCGCCTCCACGGTCGCGATCGTCGCCGGGATGCGCTCGACCAGCGGGTAGCCGTGCCGGGCATACCCGATCGCCGCCTCGAGCACGTCGCGGAGCCGCATGGTGCCGTAAGCGCGCAGCAGCAGCATCAAGGCGTCGAACGGGCCCGGGATGCAGGCCGCCAGAAGGCCGGTGCCGGGCACGAGGTCGAGCCCGAGCGCGCGGTAATGCGCGATGGTGGCCGCGGCCGGCGCCGGGCCCTGGCCACAGATCACCTCCGGGCGGCCCTTGCGGACGTCGTACACGATGATCGGCGCGTCGCCGCCCGGGCCGTTCAGATGCGGCTCGACGACCTGGAGCGTGAAGGCCGTGGCGACCGCCGCGTCGAACGCGTTACCGCCGCGCTCGAGGATGCCCATCCCGACCGCCGTCGCGATCCAATGCGTGGACGCGACCACGCCGAAGGTCCCGTCGATCTCGGGACGGGTCGTGAAGGAGCTCTGAGTGACGAGGCTCATGCGTGCGAAGGCCCAGCGCGACGATCGGGTGAGAGCCTCCATACCCGATGAGGACGACCGGAGCTAACGCCAGGAAGCGCTCGCGATGGCGCCTTGCCCGGCAAGTCGGGAGCGCCACGGCGCCGTCAAGCCGCGGCGATCAGGCTGAACTCGCTGGCCGGCAGCGGCAGGCTGAACAGGTGGCCCTGGGCAAAGCCGCAGCCCATCGCGGCGAGCATGTCGCGCTCGGTCTCCTGCTCCACCCCTTCCCCGACCACGCGGGCGCCGAGTTCCCCGGCCAGTTTGATCACGGCTTCAACGATGATGCGCTTCGCGGCGCTGTGCGGCAGACCGCAGACGAAGCTCCGATCGAGCTTGATCTCGCTCAGGGGAAAGCGCTCCAGATAGCGCAGGCTGGAATAGCCGGTCCCGAAATCGTCGATCGACAGCCCGATGCCGAGATCGCGCAGCCGTCGGAAGATGCCCAGCATCTCGGGCGAGTCCTCGGCGAGCAGGCTTTCGGTGAGCTCGAGCGTGAGCCATGCCGGATCGATGCCGGTCTCGTCGATGACCCGGCGCACGAGCGAAACGATGTCGCTGTGCGTCAGCTCGAGCGACGAGACGTTGAACGAGAAGCAGAGCGGCCGGGCACGGTTGCGGTTGATCTCCACGGCATAGCGGGCAACGTCGCGAAGGCCCGCGGCGCCGATATCGAGGATGAGGCCCGTTTCCTCCGCGAGCCTGATGAAGCGGGCGGGCGTCTGCAAGCCGAACAGCGCGTGCTGCCAGCGCACGAGCGCCTCCGCGCCGACCGTCTCGCCGGTCGGGAGGGCGACCTGCGGCTGGTAATGGTAGACGAACTCGTTCGCAGACAGCGCGCGCTGCAGCTCGGCCGTCATCTGCAGCCGGTGACGCGCCTCCGCCTCCCGCTCGGACGCGAACTCGCAAGGGCGAAGAAGCGGGCTCAGCTTCGAATCCGCGAGGGCCGCTCCAGCCTGGCGGACGAGCATCCTCGCATCAGCTCCGGGCGCGCCCGTGACGAAGCCGACCGCGAAACGGACCTGGAGATCCGCGCCCGGCACGGTGAAGCGCTCGGCGAGCGACCGGTGCAACCGCTCCAGAAGCTCCGGCGCGGCCGCATCGCTGGCGAGCGCGAAGCCGAGGGCGAATTGGTCGTTCCCGACGCGGGCGACGAGATCAGCCCCGAGCGTCCCGAGCCGCTCCGCGATCGCCTTCAGCAAGGCGTCGCCGATGTCGTACCCGTACCCGCCGTTGATCTCGTTGAACCGCGCGATGTCGAGCTTGACCAGCAGCACGCGGGCTCCGGCCATACGGCGCGCAAACTGCTCGAGGAACGCGTCCCGGTTCGGGCAGCCGGTCAGCTGGTCCGTGAGCCTCATGCTTTCCAGCCGGTCGGCCGTCACGACCGGCTCGGTCACATCCCGGATAAAGCCGACATAATAGGCCGGCGGGCCCGCCCCTTGCCTGATCGGGACGAGATCGAGATCGTTCCAGAACAGGCTGCCGTCCTTGCGGTAGTTGCGGAGCCGAACCTGGATGCCCTCCCCGGCCGCGAGGGCCTCGCGCATGCGGCCGATCGCCGGCTGGAGGCGATCGCTCCCCTGCAAGTAGCGGCAATTCTTCCCGACCGCCTCCTCGCGGGCATAGCCCGTGATCCTCTCAAAGGCGCCGTTCACGTAGATGATGCGGGCGTCGGGCGACCGCATGTCGGCGACCAGGATGCCCTCCTGCGCCCGCTCGACGATGGAGGACGCGACGCCCTCGGGAAGCATGGCCCCGGCCGGCAGGCCGAAGCGCGACAGAAGAGGAAGGACGAGCGATGTGAACGGCACGAACTCGGCTCGGGATCAGACGATCGCTGCCCGCGCGGATGCAGAACGCCCCGCCCGATAGCCGCCCTCCTTTACCGGACAGGAGCGGAACAACCAGGGGCGCCGTCAGATCTGGCTAAAAGCGAGTTGATGCCGGGGGTTCAGCTTCGCCCCAATCGAGCCCTGCGGAGGCCGAACCGCTCCCCCGACCGTCGCATGAAGGCGCCGGTCGCGCTGGGCCCGAACGCACGGGCCCCTCGAAACCACGCATCGGCGCGAGGCTGGCGGCCCCGGCCGATGATGTGTCCGTCCGGCGCCGCCCAGGACTGGGCGGCTCGGACTGGGCGACCTTAGCGAGCGACGAACAGGTCGAGCTCGGCGTCCGCGTCCGTGATCGAGTTGTTCGGCGAGCGGAACAGGCGGTCGTTGCTCATCGTGCCGCTCGGAAGGACACGGGGCGGCGCCAGCATCGAAAGGCGCGCCTGCGTGAAGATGATGCCCCTGTCCCGGCCGGAGACGGCGAGCGCCGGACGGACGCAGCGGCCGGTGGCGGCCCGTCCCTCGGGGCAGCTCACGTTCGGCTCTGCCGGCGGCTCGATGCTGATCGGCGGGCTGAGGGCCCGCCCCTGGCGAGGACGGAACTGCTGGGCGCCGGCATCGGTCGCGGCTGCGAGCCCCAGCGAAGCCACCGTCAACGCGATGGCCAAGTGCGCGGTTCGTGTCATGTGTGTCTCCAGGTCAGAACCGGTACGTCACGCTGCCGGCAAAGGCGTATCCGTCCGTCTTCGTGCCCGCCGTTCCGGACCCCAGGACAACCAACCCGGTCAGCGGATCGATCACGTCCGGCCGGCGCAGATTCTCGAGCCAGATCCGCTCGAACCGCCCCAGAACCGAGATGTTGTCCGTCACCGTGTACTGGGCGCTTCCGCCAAGGCCGTACCTGATGCTGCTCGGCAGGAAGGTTAACGTCGTCGGATTGAAGGCGTTCCGGTCCTGGTAGCGGACCGAGAAGGCCGGGCCGAGTGCCAACCGCTCGCTGACGCGATAGCTCGTGTCGATGCCGATCCGGTACAGGGTCCGATTGATGTTGGGCCTCTGCTGGACGAGGGGCAGCGGCCCGAGCGCGCCGGGAGCGAGGTTGTTGTTGGTGTGCACGATCTGGCCCGACACGCTCGCCGAGAAGTCTTCGGTGAAGGCGTAGGTGGCCTGGATGTCGCCGGCGATGCGATCACCCTGGCGCACAATCGGGATCCCGTCTCGCGTCAGGTCGGTGATCTGCACGCTGTACAGGACCGAGCCCGACAGCGAGAGCGGCCCCTCGCTGTAGCCGAGCGAGGCGAGACCCGTGATGCTGTCCGACGGGTCGATCGAGCCGAGCCGCTGGCCGGGGATCGGGCCGAAGGCGAGCTGCTGCATGCCCTGGAACGGGGGCGCCGGCGGGCCGAGCGCCCCGGTGAAGAACTCGTTCCGGAACGGGCCGACATACGTGTAGCCGAAGCTGAGCGTGCCGATCAGGTTGTCGTTGATCGGGATGTTGGCGCCGATCGTCGGGCCGACCGTGAAACCCTGACCGAAGGTCGCGACGTCGACGATGTCGGCATCGAGCCGCGCGAGGATGTTGCGCCCGAACAGCGCCGGCGTTCCGGTCGGCAGGTTCGAGTTGATCGAGAAGAAGGGCTGGAACCCGGCGATCCCGAGATAGGTGCCGGTCGCGGACAGAACCGTGTCGGTCGTGCCGGAGTAGTTGCCGGAGATGCCGGCCACGGTCTGCCGGGACGTGACGATGTAGCCGCTGCGGATCGTGCTCTCGAACTTGAAATCGGGGCTGACGTTGCCGTTCACGCTGAGCGCGAAGGGAAGGTAGAATTGCGATCCGCTGGCGCGGAAGCCCGCAAGCGCATTGTTGTTCGGCACCGCCGGAAACACACGGGTGCTAGTGAACGCCGTGAAACGCACGTCGGCATTGAAGATCGCTTCCCAGTTCTTGTCGTTTGACTGAACTGCCATTCCGTTCATGGCGACCATAGCCGGCATGTCTGCCGCCAAAGCGGTCGATGAAAGCGCAAGCAACGCGATCGACGACTTCCAAATAAGCTTCACTCGCCACGCTCCCGTATTCTTGTGCCATGAGCGTAGGCGAGCTCCTGCTACATTGGAACCAAGATTCCCCGAGTCTACGGCGCGAATCCACACGAGTTGCAAACCAGCAACAACGGATGGTTAGTAAAAAATGACGTTCCACCCGCCGCACGCGGGCCGACGCTCCGCGCCTGGACTCCGCTCTGACTCAGCGCCGACTTGCGTCCACCTCGGATCGACGGCCGACATCAGGACCGGAAAACAAAAAGGGACGGAGCAA
>JAQGJZ010000339.1 GCA_028290385.1 Enterovirga sp. | reverse complement strand
TTGCCCTTGTAGCCGCCGTTGATGAGGTTCTTCATCACCGAGTTGCCGATCTTGCCGGCCTCGGCGGAGGCGCCGATCACCGCGACCGCCTTCGGCCGCATGATGCGGTTCATCGCCGTCACGATCTCTTCGTTGGAGCGGACGGCCTCACGCGGCTTGGCGTTCCAATCGACCACGATGCGCACGTCCGCCGCGATCGCGTCGTCCTTGGTGGCGAAGACCGGGTTCAGGTCGAGCTCGGAGATCTCGGGGAAGTCGGAGACGAGCTGGCTCACCTTCACGATGACGCTGGCGAGCGCCTCGCGGCTCACCGCATCGCCGCCGCGCACGCCCTTCAGCATCTCGTTGGCCTGGATGCCGTCGAGCATGGAGAGCGCATCATCGTGGGTGGCCGGCGCCAGCCGGAAGGTGATGTCTTTCAAGACTTCGACGAGCACGCCACCGAGCCCGAAGGCGACGAGCTTGCCGAACGAGCCGTCCGTGATCGCGCCGACGATGACCTCGGTCCCGCCCTTCAGCATCTGCTGGATCTGGACGCCGTCGATCTTGGCGTCGGCCTTGTAGTTCTTGGCGTTGGCGAGGATCGTCTCGTAGCCCTTGGCGACCTCGTCGGCGCTCTTCAGGCCGACCAGCACGCCGCCGGCTTCCGTCTTGTGCAGGATGTCGGGCGAGACGATCTTGAGGACCACCGGGTAGCCCATCGAGTCCGCGAGGCGCGTGGCGTCCGAGGCCGAGCTCGCAACGCCTTCCTTCGGCACCGGGATGCCATAGGCGTCGCAGACGAGCTTGCCTTCCGGAGCGGTGAGGCTGTCGCGCCCCTCGGCCTTCACGCGATCCAGGACGCGACGAACCTCGTCCTTCGCGGTGCTGCCGAAACCGTCGCGCTTGAGTGCTGCCTCAGCCATCGCTTTTCCTCCTGAACCATGCACGTCAGCGCGTGCTATTGATTCGATCTTGCCGGAATATCCAGGCGCGAGCGAGCTCGAAAGGCAGGCTCGAACCTTTCTGGTATTTGGCATGCCAAGGGGCCGCGCTGTCAAGCGTCCGAAGGTGTGAGAGTGCGACGAGATTGACCTCTGGTATTTGGCATGCCAAGCATGTCAGGGGAAAAAAGCGCCCGTGTTGAAGGATTTTCGGCCCGCCATGTCGGGACCGAAAGCGTCATACGGGCAGGAAACGTAAGGGAGGGGTCGCCGATGGCCCGGCATCCGATGCAGGCGAGGGTCGCTTGCGCTTTCGGCGCGAGCAGCCGGATGACCCATCCGCTGCCGGAACCGGCATGGCTGGCGGCACGAACCCATTCAAGCCAGACTTGGCCAAGACAGATCGCAGCGCAGGCGCGCTGATCCGATCATTGCAGCGTCAAGAGAGAGTGACCGGAGGAGCAGAATGTCGGCAGTGCGAAGCATCGATCCGCAGGTAACCGAGACGGCCGCCGAAGCGGAACTGACCGACGGCTTTCACCTCGTCATCGACGCGCTGAAGCTCAACGGCCTCACCAACATCTACAATGTGCCGGGCATCCCGATCACGGATCTCGGCCGGATGATGCAGGCCGAGGGCATGCGGGTGCTGTCCTTCCGGCACGAGCAGAATGCCGGCTACGCGGCGTCCATCGCGGGCTACCTCACCAAGAAGCCCGGCGTGTGCCTGACCGTTTCGGCGCCCGGCTTCCTCAACGGCCTGACGGCGCTCGCCCACGCCACCACCAATTGCTTCCCGATGATCCTCATCTCGGGCTCCTCCGAGCGGGAGATCGTCGACCTGCAGCAGGGCGACTACGAGGAGATGGACCAGCTCGCCGTCGCCAAGACGATGTGCAAGGCGGCGTTCCGCGTGCTCCACGCCCAGGACATCGGCATTGGCGTCGCCCGCGCGATCCGCGCGGCGGTGTCCGGCCGGCCGGGCGGCGTTTACCTCGACCTGCCCGCCAAGCTGTTCGGCCAGACCATGGATGCGGTCGCCGGGCAGAAGTCGCTCGTGAAGGTGATCGACGCCGCTCCGGCGCAGATCCCGGCACCCTCGGCCGTGAAGCGCGCGATCGACGTGCTGAAGAGCGCCAAGCGCCCACTGATCATCCTCGGCAAGGGCGCCGCCTATGCCCAGGCGGACGAGGCCATCAAGAACCTCGTCGAGACCTCCGGCGTGCCCTTCCTGCCGATGAGCATGGCCAAGGGGCTGCTGCCCGACACCCACCCGCAATGCGCGGGGGCGGCGCGCTCGCTGGTGCTGAAGGATTCCGACGTCGTCCTGCTGATCGGCGCCCGGCTGAACTGGCTCCTGTCGCACGGCAAGGGCAAGAGCTGGGGCAACGCGCCGAAGAAGTTCATCCAGATCGACATCGAGCCCAAGGAGATGGACTCGAATGTCGAGATCGTCGCCCCGGTCGTCGGCGATATCGGCTCCTGCGTCGACGCGCTGCTGAAAGAGATGGGCGGCAGCTGGAGCGCTCCGCCGGCCGACTGGACGGGCGCGGTCGCCAAGAAGCGCGACGAGAACGTGGCCAAGATGGCGCCGCGGCTCATGAACAACAACGTGCCGATGGATTACCACGGCGCGCTCGGTGTTCTGAAGGACATCATCAAGCAGCGGCCGAACGCCATGCTGGTCAACGAGGGCGCCAACACGCTCGACCTCGCGCGCGGCATCATCGACATGTCCCAGCCGCGCAAGCGCATCGATGTCGGCACCTGGGGCATCATGGGCATCGGCATGGGGTATTCGATCGCCGCGGCGGTCGAGACCGGCAACCCGGTCCTCGCGATCGAGGGCGACTCGGCCTTCGGGTTCTCCGGCATGGAGATCGAGACGATCTGCCGGTACGACCTGCCGGTCTGCGTCGTGGTCTTCAACAACGACGGCATTTATCGCGGCACGGACACCAATTCCGGCGGCGATGATCCCGCCACGACCGTGTTCGTGAAGGGCGCCCGCTACGACAAGATGATCGAGGCCTTCGGCGGCATCGGCGTGAACGCGACGAGCCCCGACGAGCTCAGGCGGGCGGTCAACGAGGCGATGGATTCGGGCAAGCCGACCCTGATCAACGCCGTGATCGACCCCGCGGCGGGTAGCGAGAGCGGCCGCATCGGCAACCTCAATCCGCAGAGCGCGCTGAAGAAGAAGCAGCCGACGCCGGAAGGCACCGAGACCCGCGCGCCGGGCGTGGCCTGACACGGAGCCGTCCGCCTCGCCTGACCGGCGGGGCGGCCTTTCACCAACGCAGCATCCGGCGGGCTACGGGGTCCCGCCAACGACCCGGAGGGGATCTATGAGCAAGGCACTGGACGGCGTCCGTATCCTCGATTTCACCCACGTGCAGTCGGGCCCGACCTGCACGCAGCTTCTCGCCTGGTTCGGCGCCGACGTGATCAAGGTCGAGCGTCCCGGCGTGGGCGACATCACGCGCGGCCAACTTCGCGACGTGAAGGACGCGGACAGCCTGTATTTCACGATGCTGAACGGCAACAAGCGCTCGATCACCATCGATTCCAAGAACCCCAAGGGCAAGGAAGTCCTCGAGGCGCTGATCAAGACCTGCGACGTGCTGGTCGAGAATTTCGCGCCCGGCGCGCTGGACCGCATGGGGCTGACCTGGGACCACATCCAGAGCATCAACCCGCGCATGATCGTGGCGTCGATCAAGGGTTTCGGTCCTGGGCCCTACGAG
>JAQGJZ010000333.1 GCA_028290385.1 Enterovirga sp. | reverse complement strand
GAGCCGGCGCCGGCTCCGCTGCAGGCCAACCCGCAGCCGGCCCAGCCGCAGACGCAGCCTGGGGCCCAGCAGCAGCCTTCTCCCACGCGGCCGCCGGATCCGGCGCAGACCACCCCGCCGCAGACGGAGCAGAAGCCTCAGTGACGTTTCAAGGCCCGCGATCTCTGTCGCGGGCCTTTTCGTTTCAGCCGATCTCAAACCCGACACATTCCTGCGGCCGGGTCTGTTCATGACATCGACCTCCTTCACCGACCTCGGGCACAACCGGCGCGAGATCCTGCGCCTTGCGGGGCTGGCCGGCGCGGCGGCCATCGCCGGGCTGCCCGGAGCGGCGCCCGCCGACGACAAGGTCTGGCGCCACGCCGTGTCCCTGATGGGGACGCCGAAATACCCGGCCGGATTCGCCCATTTCGAGCACGTGAACCCGCAGGCCCCCAAGGCGGGGCTGCTCCGGCTCGGCGCGCAGGGCACCTTCGACAACTTCAACCCGTTCGTGGAGGGCGTGAAGGGCGAGCTGGAGAACGGGATCGAGAGCCTGCTCCACGACACCCTGCTTGTCGCCTCGGAGGACGAGGTCGCGACCGAATACGGGCTGATCGCGGAGGCCGTGAGCTATCCGGCGGATTTTGCCTCCGTGACCTACCGGCTCCGGCCCGAGGCGAAGTTCCACGATGGCTCGCCGATCACGCCGGCGGACGTGATCTTCTCGTTCGAGACGCTGAAAAGCACGCGTCCCACCTACGCCTTCTACTACCACAACGTCGCCAAGGCGGAGCAGACCGGCCCGCACGAGGTCACCTTCACGTTCTCCGAACGGGGCAATCGCGAGCTGCCGCAGATCGTCGGCCAGATGCCCGTGATGTCGAAGGCCTGGTGGACCGGGACGGCCCCCAACGGCCAGGCGCGGGATCCGAAATCCACCACGCTGGAGCCGCCGCTCGGCTCCGGCCGCTACAGGTTGAAGAGCTTCGATCCCGGCCGCTTCGCCGTCTACGAACTCGTGCCCGATTACTGGGCGCAGAGCCTCAACGTGAATGTCGGGCGACACAATTTCCGTGAGGTCCGGTTCGAATATTTCCGGGACTCGACCGTGCTGCTCGAAGCCTTCAAGGCCGACAGCCTCGATTTCCGGGCCGAGAACAGCGCCCGCAACTGGGCTACCGCCTACGAATTCCCAGCCGTCGCGGAAGGCCGCGTGATCAAGGAGGAGTTCCCCATCCGCTCCTCGGGCGTGATGCAGGCCTTCGTGTTCAACCTGCGCCGCCCGCGCTTCTCCGACCGGCGGGTGAGGCGAGCCTTCAATCTCGCGTTCGATTTCGAGGATACCAACCGCACGCTGTTCTACGGCCTCTACCAGCGCGTCGATTCGTATTTCTTCGGGACCGAGCTCGCGTCGTCCGGCCTGCCGGACGGAGCCGAGAAGGCGATCCTGGAGGCCGTGAAGGACAAGATCCCGGCCTCGGTCTTCACGACACCCTACGCCAACCCGGTGAACGGCAGCTCGGACGCCGTGCGCACGAACCTGCGCGAGGCCGTGCGGCTGCTGAGCGAGGCGGGGTTCGAGCTCAAGGGCCGCCAACTCGTGGAGAAACGGAGCGGCGAGCCGTTCCGGGTCGAGTTCCTGGGCTACGACCAGAACACCGAGCGGTTCGTGCTGCCCTACAGGGCCGCGCTGGAGCGCATCGGGATCGCGGTCGATCTGCGCATCGTGGATGCCGCCCAGTACCAGAACCGGCTGCGCTCGTTCGATTTCGACCTCACCACGAGCGTGTGGCCGCAATCGCTCTCCCCCGGCAACGAGCAACGCGAATACTGGGGCTCCGCCGCCGCGGATCGCCCAGGCTCCCGCAATCTCGGCGGGATCAAGGACGCAGGCATCGATGCGCTGATCGACACCGTCATCTACGCCAAGGACCGCGCGGAGCTGGTCGCCGCGACCCGCGCGCTGGACCGGGTGCTCCTGGCGCATGATTTCGTGGTGCCGCAATGGGCCTCGCGTGTGACCCGCACGGCGCGCTGGAACCGGTTCGGGAGGCCCGCAAAGCTGCCCGAGTATGGCGGATCGGGCTTCCCGAATGTGTGGTGGTACGACGAGGCGCTGGCCGCGAAAACGGGTTCGCCGCGGTGAAAGCCTCTATGGCCGGCGCGCAGCGGCGCGCTTTCCTGATCGGCGCCGGCGCGCTCGGCGCCGCAGCAGCCGTCCGGCCCGCTCGCCTTCTGGCCGAGGAGGCGGAAAGCCATGGGCTGTCGATCTTCGGCGACCTGAAGCATGGGCCCGATTTCCGGCATTTCGCCTATGTCCGTCCCGATGCCCCCAAGGGTGGCGCCTTCTCGCACCAGATCGCGGCGACCGCCGGCAATCAGAACTTTGATACCTTCAACACGCTGAACATCTTCGTGCTCCGGGGCGACGGCGCGGCCGGCATGGGCCTGACCTTCGAAAGCCTGATGGTGCGCGGGCTGGATGAGCCGGATGCGCTGTACGGCCTCGTCGCGGCCGGGGTGCGCAGAAGCCAGGACGGCCTGACCTACCGGTTCCGCCTCCGGCCGGAGGCACGGTTTCACGACGGCTCTAAGCTCACGGCGGAGGACGTCGCGTTCTCGATCGGCCTGCTCAAGAGCAAGGGCCATCCGCGCATCTCGCAGAACCTGCTGCAGGTGAGGGGAGCGGAGGCGGAAGGCGCGGACGTCGTCCGGATCGAGTTCGCGTCGGGCCGGGCACGCGATCTGCCGCTCGTCGTCGCGGGCCTGCCGATCTTCTCCAAGGCCTATTACGCGAACCACGATTTCGAGGCCGCGACGCTCGAGCCGCCGCTCGGCTCGGGACCGTACAAGGTCGGCAAGTTCGAGGTCGGCCGGTACATCAGCTTCGAGCGGGTGAAGGACCATTGGGCCGAACGGCTGCCTGTGAACCTCGGGCAGAACAATTTCGACGAGATCCGCTTCGAGTATTTTCGCGACCGGCAGGTCGCGTTCGAAGCCTTCAAGGCCGGCATCTTCACGTTCCGGCAGGAGTTCACGGCCCGCATCTGGGCGACTGGCTACGACTTCCCGGCCGCCACAGACGGCAGGGTGAAGCGCGAAACCATTCCGGATCGCACGCCCTCCGGGATGCAGGGCTGGTTCTTCAATACGCGGCGCGAGAAGTTCCGGGACCCGCGCATCCGCGAGGCGATTGGGCTCGCGTTCGATTTCGAGTGGACCAACGCGACCGTGATGTACGGCGCCTATACCCGCACTGCGTCGTATTTCGAGAACTCGGATCTGAAGGCGGCAGGCCGTCCCTCCACTGAGGAGTTAGCCCTGCTGGGGCCGTTCCGCGGCCGCGTGCCGGACGAGGTGTTTGGCGAGCCCCACACACCGCCGCGCTCTGACGGCTCGGGCCAGGACCGCGCGGCGTTGCGGCGCGCCAACGATCTTCTGCGCGAGGCAGGCTGCCGGCGCGAGGGCAACAGCCTGCGCCTGCCGTCCGGCGAGCCGCTCGCGGTCGAGTTTCTCGATTTCCAGCCGACGCTGCAGCCGCATACGCAGCCCTTTATCCGCAATCTCGGGCTGCTGGGCATCCAAGCGACCTCGCGCATCGTCGACGCGGCGCAGTACCAGCGCCGGACGGAGGAGTTCGATTTCGACCTCGTGACCGCGCGCTACTCCAACGCGTCCACCCCGGGCGAGGGGCTGCGGCTGATCTTCGGTTCGCTCGCCGCGCGCACCAAGGGCTCGCAGAACCTTGCCGGCATCGCCGATCCGGCCGTCGATGCGCTGCTGGAGCGCATTGTGCAGGCCGAGACCCGGCCGGCGCTCGTCGCCGCCGTGCGGGCGCTCGACCGGGTGCTGCGGGCGGGCCGCTATTGGGTGCCGATGTGGTATCGCGGCGCGAACCCGGTCGCCTATTGGGACGTCTTCGGCCATCCCCCGACACCACCCGCCTTCGATCTCGGCGCGCCCGCCACGTGGTGGTACGAGCCCGAGAAGGCAAAGCGGATCGGCCGATCGTGACGGGCTCCGGCCGTCATTCCGGGTCTCGCGACACGAGAACCCGGAACCCACGATCACGCCCTGCGGCGCCCCGGAATGTTGGGGGGGGCGCCTGATGGCAGCCTACATCGCGCGCCGCATCCTGCTGATGATCCCGACCATTCTCGGAATCATGCTGATCTCCTTCGTGATCGTGCAATTCGCGCCCGGAGGGCCGATCGAGCGCATCCTGGCCCAGCTTCAGGGTACGGATGTCGGGGCGACGGGCCGGATCACGGGCGCTGGCGGCGATTTAGGTGCCGGTGCCGCCCGAACGCAGCCCGGTGGCATGGATGCGAGCTCGTCGCGCTACCGTGGCGCCCAGGGGCTCGACCCAGGCTTCATCCGCCAGCTCGAGGTGCAATTCGGCTTCGACAAGCCGCCGCACGAGCGCTTCCTGAAGATGGTAGGCGATTACGCCCGGTTTGATTTCGGGAAAAGCTTCTTCCGCGATGTGTCCGTGCTGCAGCTCATCCGCGAGAAGCTGCCGGT
>JAQGJZ010000287.1 GCA_028290385.1 Enterovirga sp. | reverse complement strand
CAGCCGGGCAGGACCGAAATATCCCTTCAACGTTTGTAGCCTATAGGATACGGTCTCGGAATGATCGAGGTTCGCACGACCGAACGGTATTCCGATTGGTTCTCGCGTCTCCGGGACATCAAGGCACGCGCGCGCATTTTGGTGCGCATCAGACGCTTGTCGCTTGGAAATCCGGGCGATGTGAAGCCGGTTGGAGAGGGCGTGAGCGAACTGAGGATAGACTGCGGTCCAGGGTACCGAGTTTATTTCACGCAGGCCCAGTCCAAGATTGTCATTCTCCTGTGTGGTGGAGATAAGTCTTCTCAGGACAGTGACATCAAGGAAGCAAAACAGCTGGCGCGTGAGTTGGAGGATTAGCCTATGGCGATCGAAACTAGCCGGTGGGACGCTGCCGAACATCTTGGCTCGACAGAGGAAATCGCGGCTTATGTCGAAGCCGCGATGGAAGACGGTGACCCCAAGCTAATCGCCGCCGCAATAGGCGATGTCGCCCGTGCGCGCGGTATGTCTCAGCTCTCAAGGGAGACCGGCTTATCGCGAGAGAGCCTCTACAGGGCTCTCTCTGGCGAGGGCAATCCAGAGTTCGGCACGATCGTTCGCGTGCTGCACGCACTCGGTGTCCGGTTGGCGGCCGTTCCGGAGGACGATGGGCGCGAACGGGAGCCGGGACTCCAGCGCGCTTGAGCCTTGAGCCCGCTTTCGCGGGGTTTTTCATTTGGCTCCGGGTGCCACCGCGGGCACCCGGAGCCCTCAGTCTCCACCGCCCGCCTCCGCCTGCCCACCGCCGAGCAGCTCCGCCGCCCCCAAGCCCATTGCAGCAGCGCCAAAAGCTGCAGCCGACGCAACCGTGTCGTCATGAGCTGGTTGACCGAGCACCTGCCTCTCTTCGAGGCCGGCCGGGGCGCTGGAGGACGACGTCATGGTGTGGCCCTGGAGGTCGCCTGAGGAGGTCGCACGGCGCGCGCAGGATCGCGAGGCCCGTTTCGTCCGCATCGGGCGCGAGGCCTATGAAGGCGCGCGGCGCGATCTCGGCCCGCAGCAGCTGAAGCCGCGGGACTGGGAAGACGGGGAGGAGCCCGGAACGGAACGGCAGGCCGACGGGGCTCCGGCAGAACGGAGACCCGGCCAGACGTGACGGACAAAGAGGTTCGGCAATGGGCGGAGCGGGTTGTGGGGCTTTATGCCAGCCGAGCGAAGATGACGCTGCTGGAGCAGGGCGAACTGGAGCGGGACCTCGCTGCGCGGTTCAAGGTCGCGCTGTTGGCCGGCAAGGGCGTCGCCGACTGGGTCGAGCCGGCCAATGCCGGCCTGGATGAATGGGAGCGGGGCCACCCTCAGCGCGGGGTGCGGATCGCCGGCTTCTCCGAAACGGGCCGGCAGGTTTTTGAGAAGCGCCGGGCCTGAGCGGTCGTGGCCGGGCGTCGGCCGGATTGGCGCTCCCCTGCGGGACAGATACGCTGCCCCGAGCATGAGGATGGCCTGAGATGAGCGGCAACAGCACGGCGCACACAGCGGGCGAGGGTTCGCCGGGGCTCGATTTCAGCAAGGTGGCCTACCAGAAGCCGCAACCCTTCGGGATGCTGCCGGACGTGTTCCTGAGCGGCGCGCTCGATCTGGACGGGGACGAGCGCGACTGGGTGCCGCAATCGGAGGACGTGTCGTTCAAGCCCCTGATCCTGAGCGTGAGCCAGGGTTTTTATGTCAACATCCTGCGGGTGCGCCGCGCCGGGATCCTGTCCCGCCATCGCCACAGCGGGCCGGTCCATGCCTTCACGCTGCGCGGCAAGTGGCATTACCTCGAGCACGATTGGGTCGCGACCGCGGGCGATTACGCGTTCGAGCCGCCCGGCGAAACGCATACCCTCGTGGTGCCGGAGGAGGTGGACGAGATGGCGACCCTCTTCCACGTCACGGGCGGCTATACCTATGTGGATCCCTACGGCGTCGCGGTCGGCTACGAGGACGTGTTCACCAAGCTCGACAACGTCCGCCGGCATTACGAGCGGCTCGGGCTCGGGGCCGACCACGCCAACAGGCTGGTGCGCTGAGGATTTCAGCCGGCCGGCTAGTGCCGGGTTCCCGACGCGGCGGACAGAAGGCGGGCAGCCTGGTCGAGCTCTCGGTTGAACGCCTCCGCGGCCGCCTCGGTCCAGGCCTCGACGAGCTCACGCGACAGCCCCATATCCGCCAGTGCATCGGCCCGCACCAGCACGGTTCCGACGGCGTCGGCGCCGAGCGCCTTGGTTTCGGCCGCCGTGAGGTTCGCCTGGGTCATCGCTGCGGCCGCGTGGCGGCCCGCGTGCCGTCCGAACGCCTCGCCGTCCTCGCGGGCCTGATCGATATCCCAGGTAAGTGCGTTGTTCGACACGCGGGCAGACCTAACGAACGGATGCAGGCGTCACGATATCGCGCTTCCGCGCAGGCGGCGCGCTCCGGACGGGGCGGCGCCACGAGGCGCGACGCCGCGGAACGGACAACCAGGAGAGAGGAGCGGACGTGAGCATCGGTTTGATAGCACTTCTTGACGACGTGACGGCGCTCGCCAAGGTCGCGGCAGCATCCCTCGACGATGTGGCCAGCCAGGCGGCCAAGGCGGGCGCAAAAGCCGCGGGGGTGGTCATCGACGATGCGGCGGTCACGCCAGGCTATGTGGTCGGCTTCGCGGCCGCGCGCGAGCTGCCGATCGTCGCAAAGATCGCCACCGGCTCGCTCCGCAACAAGATCCTGATCCTGCTGCCGGCAGCGCTGGCGCTCAGCATCTTCGCGCCCTGGGCCATCACGCCGCTGCTCATGCTGGGCGGCGCCTATCTCTGCTATGAGGGCGCCGAGAAGGTCTATGAGGCCGTGTTTCCGCACAAGGCGCATGCGCACGAGGCCCAGCTCGCCCCCGTTGCGGTGAGCGCCCAGACGCTCGAGGACCAGAAGGTCGCGAGCGCGATCAAGACGGATTTCATCCTCTCGGCCGAGATCATGGCGATCACCCTCGCGGCGCTGCCGGAGGGTAGCCTCGTCATGCGGGCCGTGGTGCTCGCGCTGGTGGCGCTCGGCATCACGGTTGTCGTCTATGGCGGGGTGGCGCTGATCGTGAAGGCGGACGATGTCGGCCTCGCGCTCGCCGGCAACCCGAAGCGCTCCGCCCTCGCCGGGCTGGGGAGGGGCATCGGGCGGGCGCTGGTCGCCGGCATGCCCGGGTTTCTGAAGGTGCTCGGGGTGGTCGGCACTGCCGCCATGGTCTGGGTCGGCGGCGGCATCATCGTGCATGGCCTGGAGGAATACGGCTTCGCGTCCCTCGGCCACGGCATCCACGATCTCGCCGAACGGGCGAGCCATGCGGTGCCGGCCGTGGCCGGCCTGCTCTCGTGGCTCGTCACCGCGGCCGGGTCGGGGATCGTCGGGCTGGTCCTGGGCGCGGCCTTGATCCCGCTGGCGGGCTTCGTTCTCGCCCCTGCCTGGAAGGGGCTCTCGCGGGTGGTGCGGCCGCAGCCCACCTGAGGCGGTGGCCGCTAGTCCGGCTCGCCCGCGGGGGCGAGCCGGTCGTAATCCGGGGCCTTTGCGGGCCTGGGGGGCCGCGCGCGGCGTTGTTGCGCCGAAGGGCGCCCCGCGGCGGCACGACCTGTGTCGCAGCCGGAGCACATGGATCCGAGCGCCCGGCGGGCGGCCGCCTCGTTCCGGGTGATCCGCTTCTCCATCTCGTCCATGCTCCGCCGTCGGGCGGCCAGCCCTGCCGCGTCCATGGTCGCGGCCGGCTGCTGCGCGCGCGCCTCGGCTGAGGCCAGCCCGGCGGCCGTCAGCCCGAGCAGGCTGGCCAGCATCGCGGATCGAACATCTGGCACGATTGAACTCCGGGCCCCGGCACGTGAGCCGGGAAGCCTAAACGGCCCCCGACCGAGCGCAAGGGCGTCCGTCATGCACGGGCTCGGCCGGGCGGCGCCCTTCACCGCGGCTGCGATGACTTGGATCAGTCAAAGCAGGGCGCGTGACTTCGCGAATGCAACACAACAGGAACCATCATCTTCTCAGAACACAGGATGTGTCGCCGAATCGTGTGGCCGACAAGTCACAGCGACCGCGATTCGGAATCGTTCGGCTGCAGTCGGCTGACTGCGAGCGCCGGCATAAGTTGCTGATTGCGTGATTGTTTCCGCTCAACTGAGGATTGGTTGTGTCGGGTGGGGTTGGTTTGCCGCCCATAACCCGTGTTGCCGGTCCAATGCA
>JAQGJZ010000280.1 GCA_028290385.1 Enterovirga sp. | reverse complement strand
TGGACCGCGAGCGCCGCGTGACCGGCTGGAATCCGGGCGCGACGAACATGACCGGCTGGGAGCCCGATGAGGTTACAGGGCAGAGCGCCGACTTCCTCTTCGTGCCGGAGGACCGCGCGGCGAACTTGCCGGACCACGAGGTGGAGAGGGCCGATCAGGACGGCCGCGCTGCCGACGAGCGCTGGCATCTTAGGAAGGACGGCAGCCGCTTCTGGGGCTCGGGTGTGACGACGCCAATGCAGGATGGCGAGCGGCTCGGCTATCTGAAGATCCTCACGGACCGGACGGAGGCGCGATCCGCAGAGGAGCGCCAGCGTATCCTGCTCGGGGAGCTGCAGCACCGGGTCCGCAACACACTCGGCGTGGTGCGCTCGATCGCGCGGCGGACCGCCCGGACGAGCGAGACCGTCGAGGACTACGCCATGCATCTCGATGGACGCCTGAATTCCTTCGGCCGCGTGCAGTCGGGGGTGACCCGCGATCCCAGTGCCGGGCTCGATCTTGCGATGCTGATCGCGGAAGAGCTCCTGGGTTACGGCGCTCACGAGGGCGAGCAGCTTACGATCGAGGGGCCCGCTCTCCGGCTGCAGCCAAAGGCTGCTGAGTCTCTTGGCCTAGCCGTTCACGAGCTCGCGACGAACGCGCTCAAGTACGGCGCGCTGACCAGCACCGAGGGCCACATCAGGGTGGCCTGGAGCATCAGCCGGACAGGCTGCGGATCCGAACTGCATTTTGCGTGGATCGAGAGTGGCGTCTCCCTCGACGCCGATGCTCCGCGCCGGCGGGGTTTCGGAACCGAGCTCCTTGAACGGACGCTCACCTACGAGCTCAAAGCCGAGACCGCCCTGGATTTCCACCCGGACGGGTTGCGGTGCACGATCGTCATTCCGATGAGCGATCGCTTTGCAGTGGCCAGAACGGGAGCCTGAGGGCAGTCTCTCAGGATTTCAGCACGAAAATCCCGCCGTGCTTGCGCCCGCCGCGCAGAGTTTGGCCCCGCTAGCCTACCCCGGCATCAGCATGGCTCGCCGACCCGAACGAGACCTTCCAGGACATCGAGAACGTCAGCCGCCGGCGCAGCCGCAACCAGCACCTGGCGGACGGGTTTGATCACCCGTCCAGGCTCTGCTCATAGAGCGATATCGCTGCTGGGACGGAGAACATCAGCACCACGGCGAGGACGAACGCGGCGATCAGCATCGCGCCTCCTCCTATTGGACCTGTTGCCGAGGCTTCCGCCCGCGGGCGGAGGGTCCGGTCTGGTGTCGAGCCTGTTCGATGAACTCCCGCCGCTCGCGTTCCGACAGCACCAAGGCCGGCCGACAAGGGTCCATTCGATCCTGGCTCCAGGCTCGGTCGCCTCGGCCGTTTCTCGCCTCGAAGTTCCGTATCGCGATCGTCTCGACGTCGATGTCGGCGGAGGCAGTGACAATCGCCTGCGACTGCGCTTGCTGTTGCTTCATCCCTGAACCCCCGGCCACGTTCGGCCTGGCCGCCAATTGCGAACGTAGCGCAGGGGAGGGGCGTTCCTGGGACGCCGCGGTACGTCCGGTCGGAGACGGCAACTTGACCTGCAAGCCGTCGTTGCTCCTGGCTACTGCAGAGGAGGAGAAGGGTACGATGCGTCCCGAGACGCTGGAGTTCATGCGTGCGCTCGCGAACTCACCTTCGCCGAGCGGGTTCGAGCAACCCGCCGCGGCGATCTACCGGGCCTACACCGAACGCTTCGCCGACCTTGTCCGGACGGACGTCACCGGCAATGTCATCGCAGCCCTGAACCCGGATGCACGGGTCAGGATCATGCTGGCCGGGCACATCGACGAGATCGGGTTCCTGGTGCACCACATAGGCGATGACGGCCTGCTGCGTTTCAGCGGCATCGGCGGGCACGACGATGTCACTGCGGTCGGGCAACGCGTGTGGGTGCACGGGAAGAAGCGCATTCCGGGCGTCGTCGGCAGCAGGGCCTTTCACCTCCTCAGCCCGGACGAACAGACCAAGCGGCCCCACATCAAGAACCTCTGGATCGATATCGGGGCGACGTCGCGGGCCGAGGCCGAAGAGGTCGTCAGGCTTGGTGACCCGATCACGTACACCGAGACGTTCACGCCCTTGATGGGCGACCGGGCTACAGGGCGGGGGTTCGACAACACGGCGGGGGCCGTCATCATCGCCGAAGCGCTACGCCTCCTGAAGGAAGATGGTGGCCTTCATCGCAGCGTCGGCGTTCACGCGGTCGCGACGGTGCAGGAAGAGATCGGGTCGCGCGGGGCCCAGACCGCTACTTACGCCATAGAGCCTGTGACCGGCTTGGTTGTGGACATGGACCATGCAACCGACTTGCCGTCCCTCGATGAGGCCCAACACGGATCACTTTACGTCGGCAAAGGCCCGAGCATCGCGCGAGGCCCGAACATTGCTCCGGTCGTGTTCGATCTCGTCACTGCCGCGGCCGAGGAGGAGGGTATTCCGTACCAGGTTCACGCCTTCGCGGCCACGACGCCGACCGATGCGAACGCGATGCAGGTCAGCCGAGCCGGCGTTGCGACCGGCCTTGTTGGCGTTCCCCTGCGGTACATGCACACCCCGTCCGAGACGCTGAGCCTCACCGACGTCGAGAACTGCGCGCGCCTTGTGGCTGCGTATTGCCGGCGTATCACCCCGGACACGGACTTCACGCCGCGGCTCCCAGACGGGTGAGAGCGGTCGTGAACCGGGACCGCCATGTCGTCATCGCAGGCGCCGTCGCCCAGCGTGATCGTCGGGACCGTGGTGGTCAGCGCCACGCTTTTCGAAATCGTGGTGCCATGGGGGCGGCGAGGTCAGCCTGTGGGGTACGCCCTGGAATTCTGCTCCTTCGCGTTGACCGCGTTCGGGCTGATCTCCTCAGTGGCTCCCGGGCCCTTCAGCGCGCGTTCGGCCTGGAAAGCCCCACCGCTTTCGGCCCTGTCGCTCTCTACCGTCGCTTGAACAGGCTGTCGTTGCGGGTCCGCCATGCGGCGTCCGACAGCCACTCGTATTCCTGATCCGGCATCGTCGGGACGGCTTTCAGGCCAGCTTCTGCCATGGGCAGAAAGAAGCTGGTCCGGTCTTCCGAGACGAGCAGCGATTTGAGCGGGACCACGATGCTGGCCTTGCCGGGCGTGAAGAACCCGCCAGATGCGACGATCACATAGTCACGGCCGTCCTTAGCGCCGAAAACGACGTTCCTGACCTCCCCGACTATCTTGTCGTCCGAGGTTCGAACTTCGGCTCCGGTGATTTGGTCAGCCCTCAAGCCCGACCGTAAGCCGTCGACGGCGACAAGGGGTTTAGCGCCTGGCTCGGCTCGCCGACCTATTCCACCTCCCTGCCGAACCTTGGGCTCGCGCGCATTCATCTGCTTGTCAGCCTGCTCCTCATCATTGTCACCGAGGGTGGACATCAGCGGCCCCGAGATGAGTTCCCTGATGTTTCCAAGAAGACGTTCACAATCGTCGTGACGCCCGTAAGAGCGGAGCGTGAAAGCCGCGTCCCTCAAGCTGCGCAGGTCCCGGACTGCCTGCCGGTTTGACGGACCGCGCAGCCTGGGGTTCTGGAGCACCGCCTCCTCGAGCTTCGCATCGCTGATCTGGCAGTCGGCCTGGGCCTCGACATGCCCGGACCCGATGAGCAGCGTGGCCGCGAGCATGAGTGCCGAGAGTTTCATGAGTTTTGTCCGACCGTTGGGCAGCGGGTGTCAGAGACTTGGATCGGGGCGGAGAGGGTGACGTGGTGCCCTCTCCGCCCGTTCGGCGAACGTGGTTCTTAGAAGTCCATTCCGCCCATTCCGCCGCCGGGCATGCCACCGCCAGCCGACTCCTTCTTCGGAGCCTCGGCGATCATAGCCTCGGTGGTGACGAGGAGGCCGGCAATCGAGGCCGCGCCCTGCAGCGCTGCACGGACGACCTTGGCCGGGTCGACGATGCCCATTTGAAGTAGGTCGCCGTACTCTTCCGTCTGGGCGTTGAAGCCGTAGGTCTGCGACGACTGGGCAAGGATCTTGCCCACCACGAGCGAGCCTTCGACACCTGAGTTCGTCGCGATCTGGCGGATTGGCGCCTCGAGGGCCTTGAGCACGATGTTGATGCCGGCCTGCACTTCGGCATTCTCCGACTTCACGGCCTGGACGGCCTTCTTGGCGAGCAGGAGAGCAACGCCGCCGCCCGGAACGATACCTTCCTCGACCGCCGCGCGGGTGGCGTGGAGAGCGTCGTCGACGCGGTCCTTCTTTTCCTTCACCTCGATCTCGGTCGAGCCGCCGACGCGGATCACCGCGACGCCGCCCGCGAGCTTGGCCAGACGCTCCTGGAGCTTCTCACGGTCGTAGTCCGAGGTGGTCTCCTCGATCTGCGCCTTGATCTGATCGATGCGGCCCTGGATCGCGGCCTTGTCGCCCGAGCCGTCGATCACGGTCGTGTTCTCCTTCTCGATGCGAACGCGTTTTGCGCGGCCCAGCATCTCGATGGTGATGTTCTCGAGCTTGATGCCGAGATCCTCGGAGATCGTCTGACCGGCGGTCAGGATCGCGATGTCCTCGAGCATGGCCTTGCGGCGATCACCGAAGCCCGGTGCCTTCACGGCCGCGACCTTGAGGCCGCCGCGGAGCTTGTTGACGACGAGCGTGGCGAGCGCCTCGCCTTCGATGTCCTCGGCAACAATCAGGAGCGGCTTGCCGGTCTGAACCACGGCTTCCAGGATCGGCAGGAGAGGCTGCAGCGACGAGAGCTTCTTCTCGTGTATGAGGATGTAGGGATCCTCGAGTTCGACGACCATCTTCTCCGCGTTCGTGACGAAATACGGGGACAGGTAGCCGCGGTCGAACTGCATGCCCTCGACGACGTCGAGCTCGGTCTCGGCGGTCTTCG
>JAQGJZ010000233.1 GCA_028290385.1 Enterovirga sp. | reverse complement strand
AGATTTCGGACGGCCCGTCCGAGTGATTCATGAGGTCTTCGTGATTCTCGTAGAAAGCGCGCCTGTCCTCGTCCATCATCGGGTTGCCATCCCAGGCTTCCGGCACCAGCATCATCAGGGCGTGCGGCAGCGAGTAGCCGCCGCGCAGCAGGAATTCGCGCGCGTTGTCGAAGCAGGCGGTGTCGGACTGGCCCTCGTACGAGATCGGCCAGAGCTTCGAGATGTCGTTGCCGAAGAGCTCGGAATCGACGCTCGCCTGCCGGGCGGCCATCCAGTTCACGTTGCCGCGCAACGTGTTGATCTCGCCGTTATGCGCGACCAGGCGGTAGGGATGCGCGAGGCGCCAGGACGGGAACGTGTTGGTGGCGAAGCGCTGGTGCACCAGCGCGATCGCGCTCTCGAACCGCGGATCCGACAGGTCCTTGTAGTAGCGCCCGAGCTGGGTGACGAGAACCATGCCCTTGTAGACGACGGTCCGCGCCGACAGGCACACGGGATAGAACTTGGCGAGCCCGGCATCCTGGCGCGTATAGACCGCGTTCGAGATCACCTTGCGCAGGATGAAGAGCTGGCGCTCGAACGCCTCCGCGTCCTCGACCGGCTTCGGCGAGCCGATGAAGATCTGGCGGTGCCGGGGCTCGGTCGCGGCGACCGACGGGCTGAGGTCTTCCGAACGGACAGGCACGTCGCGCCAGCCGAGAAGGGTCAGTCCCTCGCTCTCGACGGCGGCCGTCACGATCTCCTCGACCGTGCGGAACTCGTTCTCTTCCTGCGGCATGAAGAGGTGGCCGACGCCGTACTGGCCGGCTTCCGGCAGGGCGATGCCCAGCGCGGCGCATTCCTCAGCAAAGAAGCGGTGCGGGATCTGGACCAGGATGCCGCAGCCATCGCCCATGGTGGGGTCGCCGCCGACAGCACCGCGATGGTCGATGTTGAGCAGGATCTGGAGCCCCTGCTCCACGATCTCATGGCTCTTGCGGTTCTTCATGTCGGCCACAAAGCCGACGCCGCAGGAATCGCGCTCCGTCCGCGGATCGTAGAGGCCCTCGGCTTTCGGCAGCGCCGGATCGCGCACCACGAGCGGGGCCGCCATGCCGCCCTGCCCCGCCGCATGACTTTCGATGCCGTTCAGATGCGCGCCCATCACGTTTCCTGCATCCGTCTTGCCGAATGGCAACACACATAGCCCGGCGGCGATCCGACCGATGCAAGAAAACTGCCCGGACGTCCGCTGCCCCTTCTCACCTTTGGGGGCGGCCGCGTCCCGTATCGCGCCCGCTCCCGCGGGCGCCGCACTGGCTTGCTAGCCCGCGCGCACCCGCACCGCCCGCTTGGCGCGGGCGGCGATCACGTCTCGTTTCGAAGAAACTACGCGTGCCACGGGACGGAAACCCTCTGCGGCCGAAGCCGAGTTTGGACAGCAGCGCTGTCCTACTTTCGAACGTGACAGATTTGAATTCGGAGCACAAGCGGGACTGTTCGCCCGCCTGTGCCCGGCTGCGCCCGTCTGGAGGTCTTACTCCTCCTCGGCGGCTTCCGCCTCGGCCTTGGTCTTGTGGGAGACGCCCTGCTCCTCGGCCGGCGGCGAATACACGGTGAAGAGCTTCAGCGGCTCCTCGCCCTTGTTGATGATGTTGTGCTTGGCGCCCTTCGGGATGACGATCAGGTGGTTCGGGCTGACCTTGGTGCGGCTGCCGTCGACCACAGCCTGACCCTCGCCTGCGACGAAAAACGTCGTCTGGTCGGCGTCATGGGTTTCCTCGCCGATGTCCTCGCCGGGCTCGATGCTCATCATCACGACCTGGCAGTTCTCGTCGAAATAGACCTCCTTCTGGAAGAATTTGTTCGACGTCGTGAGCTTGATGATGTCCTTGTTGAAGACGGCCATTGTGGAAACCCTTACCGACCCTGTGTCGTCGCGACTCAACTCGCGACGGGAGTGCCGGTTCAGGGCGCTCCGCAGCGTTCCGCGGGCGTCCCCGAGCCCCGTCAGGCGGGGCTCTTCACCTTCACGAGATCGGCCAGGGTCGCGATCAGCACGTCGGGATCGTAGGGCTTCTCGAGGATAAGGCGGGAGCGATGCGCGGCCGGAAATTGCGCCGGCGCATAGGCGGTGGCGAACACGAAGGGGATGCCTTTCGCGGTGAGCACATCGGCCAGCGCGAAGGACAGGCCGCCGCGGAGATTCAGATCCACGACGGCGACGTCGAACCCACCTTCCGAGGCCTGGGCGAGCGCGCTCCCGAGATCGGGCAGCGGCCCGACGACATCCGCGCCCGCCATCGTGAGAGCGTCTTCGAGTTCGAGGGCCAGAAAGAATTCATCCTCAACGACCAACACACGGCAGTCTGACAGTACCTGTTCCATCGCCCGGCAACTCAAGACGGGCAAATTCGCTCCGCCGACCGCTCTCTCTCACCTGAACGCGGCTGCGACCAGCCGTCCGATGGCGGCGTGGGTCTCATTGAGGCGGGCGGAGTTCGCCTTCGACCCGGTCATGTAGCAGGCGAGCAGGACGGGCACGGCGCTCGGGCGCACCGCGACCGCGACGTCGTTGGCCGTGCCGTTTTCGCCAGAGCCGGTCTTGTCGCCGGCAACCCAGTCCTTCGGAAATCCGGCCCGAAGGCGCGCCTCGCCGGTCTTGCTCGCCCGCATCCAGCGCAGAAGCCGCTCACGCGAGGGCGGCGCGAGCGCATCGTCCACGAGAATTCTCCGCATGGTCTCCAGCATGGCGGCCGGGCTCGTCGTATCGCGCGGATCGCCGGGCGCGGCCTCGTTCAGGGCCGGTTCGATCCGGTCCAGCCGGGTCGTGTCGTCGCCGAGCGATTTGACGAAGCCGGTCAGGCCCGGCGGGCCGCCGAAGCTCGACAGCAGCAGATTGCCGGCCGTGTTGTCGCTCACCACGACCGCGGCCTCGCAGAGTTCGGCCATCGACATGCCGTTCCCGTGCGTCCGGTCCTTCGTGACCGGGGAGTAGGTCACGAGATCGTCCGAGCTGAACCTGACCCGGCGCTCCAGATCCTCGTCGCCGCGATCGACCCGGGCGAGCACGAAGGCCGCGGCCAGCATCTTGAAGGTGCTGGTCATCGGAAAGCGCTCGTCGCCCCGGTAGACGATGCGCTGCCTCGTGCCGGCGTCGAGCGCCGCGACCCCGATGCGCCCGCCGAGCTTCGCCTCTAGGGCCGCGATCTCGGCGGCCGGGTCCCGGGCGGGCGCCGCCCGTGCGGGCGCGCCGAGGCCGGTCCACGTCGTGCCGATGAGGGTGGCCCGAAGCACGGCGCGTCGCGTCGGTCTGGGTTGCATGGCATTGCTCCCGCGGGACGAAGCCCTGCCTTATAAGGCCGCCCTGCCCCGCGCTCCATTCAGGACGATCCTGTGACCACTCTCAACTTCGCCAGCGACAACATCGCGGGCGCAAGCAAGCCCGTTCTGGATGCGCTCGTCGCCGCCAGCGCCGGCTCGATGCCGGCCTACGGCACCGACCCGCTCACGGCCCGGCTCGGCAAGACCTTCTCGGACCTGTTCGAGCGCGAGGTCGAGGTCGTTCTGGTCGCGACCGGAACGGCCGCCAACGCGCTGGCCCTCGCCTCGATCCTGTCACCCTGGGGCCTCTGCCTCTGCCACGAGGAGGCGCACGTCATCGACGACGAATGCGGGGCGCCTGAATTCTTCACGGCCGGGGCCAAGCTGCTCGGGCTTCCCGGCGCGGGGGCCAAGATCGATGCCGCCGCGATCGCGGCCGCGGCCGACCGCCTCCCCCGGCACGAGAAGCAGATGCCGGCCGAGATCGTGTCGATCTCGCAGGCGACCGAATGCGGGCTCGTCTACCGGCCCGACGAGATCGCGGCGATCGGCGAGGTCGCGCATGCGCGCGGCCTGAAGCTGCACATGGACGGTGCGCGCTTCGCCAACGCCCTCGTCGCGCTCGGCTGCTCGCCGGCCGAGATGACCTGGCGCGCCGGGGTCGACATCCTGTCCTTCGGGGGCACCAAGAACGGCTGCCTGGCGGCCGAGGCGGTGCTCGTCTTCGAGCCCGGGCTCGCGGACAGCCTGCGCCGGCGGCGGAAGCGATCGGGCCATACGGTTTCCAAGGGCCGGCTCCTGGCGGCGCAGTTCGAGGGCTATCTCGCGGACGGCCACTGGCTCGACAATGCCCGGCACGCGAACCGGATGGCGGCCCGCCTGTCGCAGGGCCTTGCAGCGATCCCGGGCATTCGCCTCGCCTGGCCGACGGAGGCGAACGAGGTGTTCGCGATCCTGCCGAGCCGCATCGACGCGGCGCTCCGGGAGGCCGGCGCCGTGTATTACCCGTGGTCCGACAAGAGCCTTGCGGCCGGCGAGGCGATCGGCCCGGACGAGGTCCTGGTGCGGCTCGTGACGGCCTTCGACACGGCGCCGGAGAGCGTCGAAGCGCTGCTGGCGGCCGCTCGCGGTGGAACCTAAGCGCTTGGCGAGCTTACCAAGATGTAAGCTTGCCGCCCCAGCCCCGCCCCAATCCGGCACGAGACTCGCGGCGTCACTCGGAAGCGGATGAATGCGTAACCTGAAGTCCCTCCTGATCGCCGGCGGCGCGCTCGCCAGCCTCGCATCGCCCGCGGCTGCCCAATGGTACGGCCGGAGCTACAACGCTCCGCCGCCGCCCTACGGCTATGGCGAGCGGGAATACGCCCGCCCGCTCGCGCGCGACGAGATCGTGGACCGGCTCGAGGACCGCGGCTTCGAGGATGTCGCCCGCCCCCGCTTCGACGGCTCGGTCTATGTGGTCGAGGCGACGAGCCGGCGCGGCGGTGCCGTTCGCCTGGTCATCGACGCCTATGACGGGCGCATCCTGCGCCAGACGCCGCTGTCGATGGCGCGGCTCGCGCCGTTCGATGACGGCATCGAGGTGGAGAGCTACCCATCACCGTCCCGCCGCGGGGCCTATCTGCCGCCGGAGATGCCGAACGCCCCGCGCTACCGCCCCGACGAGCCGGACGCGCCGGTCGGGCGCGAGGCGGCGCGGCCCGCCGACCCGGAGGTCATCATCCCCTCCCCCGGCCCACGCACGCGTCCCGCCGACGCGCGGCTTTCACCGGACTCCCCCGGTGCCAGCGCCGAGCCTCCCGAGCCGGCACCGCGCCGCGAGGCCCGGCGCCCCGCGAGCCCGGATGCCGGTGTTCCGTCCGGCGAGGTCAATGGCCTGAACCCGGACAGAGGGCGCGCCGGTTCGCCGGCGCAGAAGCCGAACACGGCGAGCAGGCCCGAGAAGCCGGACGAGGCGGGCGGGTCCAAGGCCGCCGCGACTGACAAGCCGGCCGTCCCGCCCAAACCCGCAGCCCGCACGTCTCCCGCAGCGCCGGTTCCGAGCACGGCCTCCCGACCCGCGGAGAAGGTGCCGGCAGCGCCCGGCCCGGAAACGGCCGAGGCCGGCGAGCGCAAGGTGCGCGTCATCGAAGGCGTGACGCCGATGAACACCGGGCAGCAGGCCAGCCCGGCGCCGCAGAACAATGTCGAGCGAAAGCCCGATCAGGCCGGCAAGAACTGACGCGACTCTGCGGGCCGCCGCCGATGGCCGGCGCCGCGCGCACAAAAAAGCCCCGGAGGAGCGCTCCGGGGCTTCGAAACCAGTCGGAAAGGCCGAGCTTACGCGGCCTTCTTGGCCTCGATGGTCTGCGGGCCGCGCCCGTTGATCGCGATCTGACGGGGCTTCTTGGCCTCCGGGATCTCGCGGACGAGGTCGACATGGAGCAGGCCGTTCTCAAGAGACGCGCCGGTCACCTGCACGTAATCGGCAAGCTGAAAGCGCCGCTCGAACGTGCGCGCCGCAATGCCCTGGTAGAGGACCTCGGCCTTCTGCTCGACCGACGTCTTCTTGTCGCCGCGGATCGTCAGCCCGTTCTCCTTCACCTCGATCGAGAGGTCTTCCTGGGAGAAGCCCGCGACCGCGACGGAGATGCGGTAAGCTGTCTCGCCGGTGCGCTCGATGTTGTAGGGCGGATAAGACGGGGCCGACTCGCTGCCGCCGATCTGGTCGAGCATCGAGAAAAGACGGTCGAAGCCGACCGTGTTGCGGTACAGGGGTGCAAGATCAAACTGTCGCATGGCATATCCTCCTTGAAGCGACATGCAGTCTGGAGGTCCGCCCGAGGGCCGGACCGGTGTGCCGCCCAACCGGGCCGGCACATGCGCGAGGTGGATATGGGGCTGGCAGCCTTCAAGGGTCGCGACGCAGATTCTTGCATCCCGGTTCGGCCGTGAACCTCTACGAAAGCCCCGACAATCCCGCCCCGCCCGGTGCCGTCGTGCAGCCGGTGCAGACGCCCGACGGCGTGACGCTCCGGGCTGCGTATTGGCTTCCCGCGGGCGGGCCCGCCCGCGGGACGGTGGTGGTCCTGCACGGCCGCGCCGAGTTCATCGAGAAGTATTTCGAAGTCGTCGGCGAATTGCTCGGGCGGGGTTTTGCGGTCGCGACCTTCGACTGGCGCGGCCAGGGCTCATCGGGCCGGAGCGTGGAAGACGGCCGCAAAGGGCACGTTGCGCATTTCTCGGAGTTTCGCCGCGACGTGGAAGCCGTCTTCGGCCAGCTCGTCGACCCGTTGCTGCCGAAGCCGGTCTTCGGCCTCGCGCATTCCATGGGCGGCTGCATCGCGCTTACCGGCGCGGCGGAGGGCTGGTTCCCCGTGCAGCGCCTCGTCGCGACGACGCCCATGGTGGCCCTCAGCCTGGTGAAGCACGGCTGGCTCGTGCGCCGCCTCGCGCGCGTTCTTGCCTGGCTCGGGCTCGGCTCCCGGTTCGTGCCCGGGGGCCGGGGCCAGTCCATCTCGACCGAACCCTTCGAAGGCAACCGCCTCTCGGGCGATCCCGTCCGCTATGCCCGCAACGCCGCGGTGGCGCGGGCCCTCGGCCAAGGCGCGGTCGGGTCCCCGACGGTCGCATGGCTGGTCGCGGCCTACGAGGCCATGGGCGCCCTCCAGGCGGCGGGCTATTCCGCTCGCATCAAGGTGCCGACGCTGATCTTCGGGGCGGGCAACGACCCCGTCTGCGCGACCCCAGCGATCGCGCTGTTTGCACGCGGGCTCGGCCCCGGCTCCACCTACGTGGCCATCCCCGGGTCCAGGCACGAGATCCTGATGGAGAGCGACGAGATCCGCGCCGCGTTCTGGAAGGCGTTCGACGCCTTCATCCCCGGATCACAGGATACCGCCGAGCAGCTCGTTTCAGCGGCCGAGCAGCTCGAGGACGCTGTCGTGCAGCCGCTTGTCCCCGCAGGCGACGATTGAGCCGCCCTGCGCGGCCGAGCCGCCGTCCCAGGTCGTGACAATGCCGCCCGCCCCCTCGATGATCGGGATCAGCGGGGCGATGTCATAGGGCTTCAGGCCCGACTCGACCACGAGGTCGAGATGCCCGGCCGCCAGCATGCAATAGGCATAGCAATCGTACCCGTAGCGCGTGAGCTTCACGGCGCTCTCGACGCGCTGGTAGCCCGCCATCGCGGCGCCCTCGAACAGGCGCGGGCTGGTGGTCGACATGGTGGCGTCGGCCAGCGCGTGGCAACGCCGGGTGGTCAGCTTGCGCTCGCCATGCGGGCCGACATAGCCGGCGCTCCCGCCATCGCCGAAGAAGCGCTCGCCGATAAAGGGCTGATGCATGAGGCCGTAAGCCGGGGCGCCGTTGCGGGTGAGGCCGATCAGGGTTCCCCAGAGCGGCAGCCCCGCCATGAAGGCCCGGGTGCCGTCGATCGGGTCGAGAATCCAGACGAACTCGGCGTCGGCGCGCTCCGCTCCGAACTCCTCGCCGACGATCCCGTGCGACGGGAACATGGCCGTGATCATGCGGCGCATGGTGGTCTCGCCCGCGCGATCGGCCTCGGTCACCGGGTCGAAGACGCCGCCGCGCGACTTGTCCTCGGCGGACAGCGAGGTGCGGAAGAACGGCAGGATCGCCTGGCCGGACGTGGTGGCCAGCTCGTTGACGAAGCTGGCGAAATCGACGGGTCTCATGACGGGGGTCCGGTTCAGCGTGGGGTCGGGAGCAGGGCCTCATCACCATACGGCGAGACGCGCCGCGCGGAAAATCGGCCCGAGGGGGTTGATTCTTGTGCGCCGCACCCTAGATTGTGCATCGCAGCGCTTCGGCGCTGTTGCCCTTCTTGGGCGTTTCCTCCCTAGACTTGGGCCGCCCGAAAGGGCGGCCTCTTTCTTTTCTGGGCTATTCCGCCGCGATGCGGCGCGGCTCGAGCCCGCCTCCCACCTCGAGCATGACATCGGCGAAGCAGTCGCCCAGGTCCTGGGCGAGCCGGCCGAAACCCTTGTTCGGCCGCAGGCTGCGCTCGTCCATGTAGAGCGCCCGGTTCACCTCGATCTGGAGGGAGTGCCGGCGAAGCGCCGGCGCCCCGTAATGCTCCGTGATGAAGCCGCCGGCATAGGGCTTGTTGCGCACCACGACATAGCCGCGGTCGCGAAGGCCGACATCGACAAGGTCGGTGAGCAGCCCCGTGCAACTCGTTCCATACCGGTCGCCGAGCACGATATCGGCCCGCGGAAGGTCTTCCCGGCCGAGGCTGGAGGACGGCATCGAATGGCAATCGATCAGCACCACGTGGCCGAACAGTTCGACCGTGCGGGCGAGCCGCGTCCGAAGCGCCCGGTGGTACGGCTTGTAGAGGAGCTCGATGCGGCGCAGCGCTTCCGCAACCGGCAGGCGGGCCTGATAGATCTCGTGCCCGTCCGCCACGATGCGGGGCACGGTTCCGAGCCCGCCCGCGACGCGCATCGAGCGCGTGTTCGCGTAGGGCGGCAGGCGCCCTTCGAACATGCGCGGGTCGAGCTCGTAGGGCTCCCGGTTGACGTCGAGATAGGCCCGCGGAAAGCGGGCGCTCATCAGGGGCGCGCCCAGTTGCACGACGCCCGCGAAGAGCTCGTCGACGAAAGCATCCTCCGATCGCCGGAGCGCCGTGGCGTCGAGGCGGGAAGCGCGGAGCAACGACGCGGGGTAGAGGCTCCCGGCATGCGGCGCGTTGAAGACGAACGCAAATCGCTGCCGCTCGGGCTCGCGGCAGATGAAGGGCGGATCGAACTCGACGGACGGATCGGTTTCGTTCAAGGAAGGGCCTGACGTCGGAGCGCGCGAAGCTTGACCTCTGGGGCCAATGTGGCGGGGCTGTGTCCCGGAGTCCACAATCCCCTTACCGCACGCGCCCCGGACGGGGAGCGGAGCCGATCGCGCGCCCCGAATCCCCGACTTTCATTCGAAATTTACCATGTCTGGCGTCTAAAGACGCTGTAGAAGCCTTTCCGAGTTTAACGAGTACCTCGGCCATGAAGATCCTGCTTGCGGAAGACGATCACGACATGCGCCGCTTCCTGGCCAAGGCGCTGGAGAATGCGGGGTTCAAGGTCTCACCTCACGACAACGGTCAGTCTGCTTACGACCGTCTGCGCGAGGAGCCCTTCGAGCTTCTGCTCACGGACATCGTGATGCCCGAGATGGACGGGATCGAACTGGCGCGGCGCGCGACCGAGCTCGATCCGGACATCAAGGTGATGTTCATCACGGGCTTTGCGGCGGTTGCGCTCAACCCCGACAACAAGGCTCCGCGCGACGCCAAGATCCTGTCGAAGCCCTTCCACCTGCGCGAGCTCGTCAACGAGGTCGAGAAGATGCTGGCGGCCGCCTGAGGATCGCCACGCGCCTGACCCGGCCACCTTTCGGCCGGGTCCCCGGCTAGCGCGAAGCGAGCTGGAAGGTCGCCCCGGCGAAGCCCTGGGGCACGATCGCGGCCGAGCCGGGCAGGAATGCCGCGGTCGCCACGGGCATCTCGCCCGCGCCGTACCCTAGGCTTGCGAACACGAAGACCGACAGATCGGTCGGCCGCGCGGACGCCTCCAGGCCGGCCGGCGGACGCAGGCCCGCAACCAGAACCGGCGGCAGCGGCGGCGCCTTGCGGGCCGGAATCACCGTGACCTCGCGCCCGGCAAAGGCTAGCGCCTCCGGCCGGGACACCATGCCGAGCGCCGGCGAGCTGACGCGAGCCAGCGACGCAAAGGCCGGATGGGTGCCGCCGTCCGAATAGGTGGTGCGAACGGCCGCGATCCCCTCGGCGATCAGCGCCTCGGTCTTGTCCTTCTCCTGAGACAGGCGGGCCTGTGCGAGTGCCTCCCGGGCGGGGTTCTTCGACGGACCGAAGACGTATTTGCCGCCTGCCACCGACACGGCGGGCTCCTCGCCCGTGGCCTCGAACCGGTCGTAGCCCTCCTTCAGCATCCGCCAGAACCCGATGTTCGGGTCCGTCCGATGCCGCGCCATGTTCTGGGCCGTCATGCGGAACGGATAGGCCTGGAACTGGAAAGCCGTCTGCCCGCCGGCAAAAGCCTCCCGGGCCAGCGCGAAGATCTCGCCGACCTGGGCGTCCGTCATGGCGAAGCAGCCCATCGACGAGCAGGTGCCATGCACCATCAGGGCCGAACCGGTCGCGCCGCGGGCGCGGTCGAACGCGTTCGGAAACCCGGTGTCGAAGGACAGGTAATACGCCGAGTTCGGATTCATCTGCCGCGGGGTGATCGCGTAGAACCCTTCGGGTGCCTGGCGATCGCCGACCCGCATCTTGGGCCCGAGCTGGCCGGACCAGCGGCAGATCGGAAAGGTCTTGAGATGGACGTAGCGGCCGTCGCGGGCCTGCTTCCAAACCTCGAGCTCCGATTCCTTCTTGAACACCCGCATCAGCATGGGCGCTGCAGCGGTCGTGTTCCGGGCCGTCATGAGCGACACGGTGCCCGACGGAATGGGAGCGAGATGTTTCGGGGTCTGCGCGGATGCGGGAAGCCCCGCCAGGATCGCAACGGACAATGCGCTCGCGCACAGGATCCTTCGCGTCGCCTTCAGCGCCATCCAGCCCATCGCCCCCGAATCGGTACGGAAGGTAAGCTGCAAGCCTTACCCTCTTGACTACCCAAAACCATGAAATTGAGGCGGGATTCGGAGCTTGCGGGCGAGATCGGCAGCGGCGCGCGGCAGGGGCGGCGCAATCGCCAACGAAAAAAGCCCCGCCCGGACAATCCGGGCGGGGCGAAAGCCTTTCGGCTTACTCGATGATCTGGACGACGCGGCGGCTGCCCGGGTCGACCAGCACCGTCCGGTCGTTCACGACGGTGTAGCGATAGCCCTTCACGCCGTACTCGGCGGGCA
>JAQGJZ010000214.1 GCA_028290385.1 Enterovirga sp. | reverse complement strand
CGGGTCTACACCTACACGGCCGACATGGGCTGGCAGAGCCTGAACCTCGTCTCGACGCTCGGCTCCTTGCTGTTCTTCATCAGCTTCGTCCTGTTTCTCGGCAACGTGCTGTGGAGCCGGCGCTACGGCGCCGTCGCGGGCGACAACCCGTGGGACGCGGGCACGCTGGAATGGGCGACCTCCTCGCCGCCGCCGCCCTACAACTTCGCCCGCATTCCCTACGTCACCCACCTGGAACCGCTCTGGGCAGAGCGCGGCGCGCTGCCCGTCGTGACGGGTCTCGCGGTTGATCAGCGCCAGGTGATCATCTCCACCGTGACGGACGCCCGGGCCGACCTGCGCGACGACTCGCCCGACCCGTCCATCTGGCCCTTCATCACGGCCGTGTTCACGACCGTGTTCTTCATCGGCTCGATCTTCACGCCCTGGGCCGTGGTGTGGGGCACTCCGCCGATCGCACTCGCGCTGATCGGCTGGTTCTGGCCGAAGACGCCCAAGGAGGACACGTAATGGCCGAGCGCGCCGTCCTCGACGTTTCGGGCCTGCCGACCTACGCGTTCGGGCCTCGCAGCCCGGTCTGGTGGGGCACGGTCAGCTTTGTGGCGATCGAGACGATGGGCTTCGCCCTCGCGATCGGCAGCTATCTCTACCTGATGCACATCAACCCCCAGTGGCCGCTGGGGAACACGGTGCCGAACCACTGGCCGGGCACGATCCTGACGGTCCTGCTGCTCGCCAGCGTATGGCCGAACATCCGGCTCGACCATGCCGCTCACCGCCAGGACCTGAAGGCCGTGCGGCGGGGCCTCGTGGTCATGACCCTGCTCGGCCTCGTGGCGATCGGGATCCGGTTCTACGAGTTCTTCAATCTCGGCGTGAACTGGGACCAGAACGCCTACGGGTCCATCACCTGGGTCACGCTCGGCCTGCACGCCACGCACCTCATCACGGATGTCGGCGACACGGTCGTGCTCGCCGTGCTGATGTTTACCCGCCACGCACGGGGTCGGCGCTTCAGCGACGTGAGCGACAACGCGTTCTACTGGCACTTCGTGGTGGTGGCCTGGCTGCCGCTTTACGGGCTGGTCTATTGGGTGCCGAGGCTCTGATGGCGGCGATCTGGGCACGCGGGATCTCCTGGGCGGGCCTGGCCCTCGGGCCCGGGGCCTGGATGGTGAGCACGCAGGCGAACTACGCCGCCGTGCCCTGGATCTGCGCCCACCGGATCAATTTCGTTCCCGCCGCCGCGCTCGCGCTCGTCCTGATCGCGCTCCTCGGGTCGCTCCTGTCCTGGCGCAGCTACCGAGTCGAGCCGGAACCCGCGGCGGATGGCCGGGGCGGCGTTCCGCACCACCTTCTCGCCTTCGTGGGCGTGCTCCTGGGCATCCTGTTCGCGCTGGTGATCGCGACGCAGGGCGCGGCGGCGCTCGTCCTGACCGGGTGCGAGCGGTGACGATCGCGCTCGCTCTTGCGCTGCTTGTTCTCGCCGGCCCGGCGCGCGCGCATGGTGGCGAGGCCCATATCTGGGACTACGCCGCGACCTGGACGAGCGACCTCCGGGTCATCATCCCCCTCTACGCCACCGCCATCCTGTACCTGATCGGCACGCGCCGGGTCTGGGCCCGCGCGGGGACGGGCAGGGGGGTGCGCTACCGCCAGGCCTTCTGCTTCTGGGCCGGCTGGGTGGTGCTCGCGCTGGCGCTGCTGTCGCCGCTGCACTGGCTCGCGGAGCGGCTGTTCACGGCGCACATGGTCGAGCACGAGATCATCATGGCGATCGCGGCACCGCTGCTGGTGCTCGCCCGGCCGGGCGGCGCGATCCTGTGGGCGCTGCCGGCGGCGTGGCGCGTCAGGCTGGGCGGCGCGGCCAAGAGCCCGGCAATCGCCTGGACCTGGCGCTGGCACACCGACCCGCTCGTCGCCACGATCCTGCACGGCGTCGCCATCTGGGCCTGGCACGTCCCCGCCCTGTTCGAGGCAGCGGTCGCGAATGCGTTTCTGCATTGGCTGCAGCATCTGAGCTTCCTGATCACCGGGCTGCTCTTCTGGTGGGCGCTGTTTTTCGGCCGCGCCCGGGGCCGCGGTTTTGGGGCGGCGGCCGTGTACCTGTTCGCGACCGCGACCCACACCGGCTTTCTCGGCGTGCTGCTGACCTTTTCGAAGACCTCCTGGTATCCGGTTCAGACCGCGTTCGCGGCCGAATGGGGCCTGACGCCGCTGGAGGACCAGCAACTCGCGGGCCTCGTGATGTGGGTGCCGGCCGGGATGATCTATGCCGGCGCGGCGCTGGCGCTGGTCGGGCTGTGGATCGCCCGCTCGAGCCGCGGAACCAGGGAGGAGGCCGTCCTTGCCCGCCCCGCTGTTTAGGCGAATTCTCGCCGCCATCCCCGCCCTCCTTCTCGGCGGGGCGGCCTATCAGCTCGGCCGCCTTTCCGCGCGTGAGCCGCGGCCCGCGCAGGAGCCGCTCGCGCTCGGCTATGCCGGGAGCCGCGGCTTCGCGCTCGCGCCGCCGGCGCCGCGGCCGTTCCGGCCCTGGCGGCGCAAGGCTTT
>JAQGJZ010000203.1 GCA_028290385.1 Enterovirga sp. | reverse complement strand
CGGTCGGCTCGTCCGCCGAGGCGGTGAGCCGGAGCGCGCAATCCGCGGCGTCCCGGGGAAGGGGCGTCCCCGCAGGCGCGACCCACAGCCCGGCGCTCGGCGAGCCGAACCCGGCCGCCTCCAGGGCGGCGCGAGCGGCCTCGCGCTCACCGGTCTGCGGCAGGATGGCGAACTCGAAGGCGCCCGACCAGGGCAGGGCAGGCGGGTTGTAGATGTGCTCGGTCGCGGCCGCGAAGGTGTCACGGCCCTTGTCGGCCAAGCTGTAGAAGCTGTTGCGGCCGGCGCGGCTGCGCACGAGCCAGCCGTCGGCCGCGAGGCGCGACATCGCCGTTCTGACCGCGCCCTCGCCGATGCCCAGCGCCGCGAAAAACCGCGTCAGCGTGCCGAGCCACACCGAGCCGCCGCGCGGCACGATCGCGTCGCCATAGACCGTGATCACGAGCGACCAGATGCGCGAGGGCTCGCTGCGCAGCTGTTCGAGGATCGGGGCGAGGGGGCTGGGCGTCACGGGACAGGGGAGGAGGCCCGGGACCTCGGGCGGGGCTTTGCTTGACGGCCAGCGAAGATAACGGGCAAGACGCGGCAGCGCGAGCAGTTGGCCCGGTCACGGGCCGGCCAGAACGCGAACAAGGCGGCTCGCTCAAGAGGCCGCTGCGAACCCTGCTCTCTGGAAACGCTCTTTCGAGGCGCCATTGGACCTCTCCATCGGGCTGATCCTGATCCAGGACGGGGTGACGAATGCGGCAATCTACGCCCTTCTCGCGCTCGCACTGGTTCTCGTCTTCACGGTGACGCGCGTCATCTTCGTGCCCGTTGGCGAGTTCGTGTCCTTCGGGGCCCTGACGCTCGCGGCTTTCGAGGCCGGCAAGGTGCCCGGAACCGTGTCGCTCCTTCTCGTCCTCGGCATCGCGGGTGCGCTCGGCCGGCTGTGGACGGAGCGGCAAAGCCTGTCGGGCCGCATGCTGGCGACGATCGCGGTCGAGACGATCGTCGTACCGGCGCTGATCGCGGCGCTTGTCACCTGGCTCGCGCCGCACAAGCCGCCGCAGATCGTGCAGGTGCTGCTCGCGCTGCTCGTGGTCGCCCCGATGGGGGTGTACGTCTACGAATCCGTGTTCCGCCCGATCGCCGAGGCGAGCGTCCTGGTGCTGCTGATCGTCTCGGTCGCGCTCCACATCGCGCTTGTCGGTCTCGCGCTCGTGTTCTTCGGCGCGGAGGGCTCGCGCACCACGGCCCTGTCGGACGCGAGCTTCACGCTCGGCTCGCTCTTCATCACGGGCCAGTCGCTCGCCGTGCTCGGCCTGACGCTCGTTCTCATCCTGGCGCTCTACGTCTTCTTCGACCGCACGCTGATCGGGAAGGCGCTGCGGGCCACCGCCGTGAACCGCGTCGGCGCCCGGCTCGTGGGCATCTCGCCCGCCTTCTCCGGCCGCATCGCGTTTGCGTTGGCCGGCATCATCGGGGCGCTCGGGGGCATTCTCGTCTCACCCTTGACCACGATCTACTACGATACGGGCTTCATCATCGGCCTGAAGGGGTTTGTGGCGGCGATCATCGGCGGCCTCGTCAGCTACCCGCTCGCCGCCGGCGCCGCGATCCTCGTCGGGGTGATCGAATCCTTCGCCTCATTCTGGGCAAGCGAGCTGAAGGAGGTGATCGTGTTCATGATCATCGTCCCCATTCTGCTCGTGCGCTCATACGGGACCCAGGTGCTGGAGGACGAGGAATGAGCTCGCCCTCGCGCCTCGCCGGGATCGCGATCCTGGCCCTCGCCGTCGCGCTACCCTTCGTGCCGGGTGTGCCGGCCTACTGGATCACGGTCGCGAGCTACATCGCCATGGCCGCGATCGTGGCGCTCGGCATCGCCGTGCTGACCGGCGTCGCCGGCGTCGTCTCCTTCGGCCAGGCGATGTTTGTCGGGTTCGGCGCCTATACGACCGCCATCCTGACGACGCGCTACGGCTGGAGCCCGGCCGCGACGCTGCCCGTCGCCATGCTGATCGCGGGCGCGCTCGCCTGGGGCATCGGGGCGATCACGCTGCGCCTCAAGGGGCATTACCTGCCGGTCGCGACCATCGCCTGGAACATCAGCTTCTTCTACCTCGCGGGCTCGCTCGATTTCTTCCGGCGCTTCGACGGCATCTCGGGCATCCCGCCGATCTCGCTCCTCGGCTTCAGCGTTTCCGACGGCGTCAGGTTCTATTTCCTGGCGCTCGGGCTGCTCGTCCTCGCCTATGTGCTGACCCGCAACCTCCTGGATTCGAGGGTCGGGCGGGCGATGCGCTCGCTCCGCGGCGGGGCGCTCGCGGCCGAGTCTTTCGGGATCGACACGGGCCGGGCCAGGATCCTCGCCTTCGTCTATGCGGGCGTGCTCGCGGCCGTGTCGGGCTGGCTCTATGCGCATTTCCAGCGCGCCATCAATCCGACCCCCTTCGGCATCACGGTCTCGATCGATTACCTGCTCATGGCGGTCGCGGGCGGGGTCGGGCATCTCGGCGGCGCGATTCTCGGCGCAGGCCTCGTCACGGTTGTTCGCGACAAGCTCCAGGACCTTTTGCCGGCCCTGCTCGGCACCCAGGGCAATTTCGAGACGATCGTCTTCGGCATCGTGCTCATCCTGATCCTGCAATTCGCGCCGGAAGGGCTGTGGCCGCATCTGCGCCGGCGCTTCGCATCGAAGCCGCGCCGGGCCCCTCCGGGTGCGGACGACGCCCCGGCCTCTCGGCGCCGGACGCTGCCCGGCCCTGGCGAAACGGTCCTGGCCGTATCCGGGCTGCGCAAGACGTTCGGCGGGCTGGTCGCCGTGAACGACGTGTCCTTCACGGTCCAAGCCGGCGAGATCGTCGGCCTGATCGGGCCGAACGGGGCCGGCAAGTCCACGAGCTTCAATCTCATCACGGGAGTGCTCCCGGCCTCCGGCGGCGAGATCGCGCTCGGCCTTCAGCCCATCTCCGGCTGGCCCGCCCGCCGCATCGCCCGGCTCGGGGTGGCGCGCACCTTCCAGCACGTAAAGCTCGTCCACGGCATGAGCGTGATCGACAACGTCGCGCTCGGGAGGCACCTGCTCGGCCATGCCAGCGCGGTGCGGGGCGCGCTCCGGCTCGACCGGGCCGAGGAGGCGGCGATCTTCGCCGAGGCGCATCGCCAGCTCGCCCGGGTCGGCCTCGCCGATCACGCGGACGCGGTCGCGAGCGAGCTCGCCCTCGGCCAGCAGCGCCTTGTCGAGATCGCGCGCGCGCTCTGCCTCGATCCCGTCCTGCTGCTCCTGGACGAGCCCGCTGCGGGCCTACGCCACAGCGAGAAGGTCGCGCTCGCCGATCTCCTCCGGAAGGTGCGCGACAGCGGCGTCTCCATCCTGCTCGTCGAGCACGACATGGATTTCGTGATGGGCCTGACCGACCGGCTGGTCGTGATGAATTTCGGCGCGCAGCTGGCCCAGGGCCGCCCGGCCGAGATCCAGCAGAACCCGGCCGTGCTCGAGGCCTATCTCGGGAGCGCCGCATGAGCGCCCCGCTGCTCTGGGCCGACGGGCTCTGCGTCGCCTATGGCCGCGTCGACGCGGTGCGGGACGTATCGCTGAGCGTGCCGGAGGGCTCGATCGTGGCGATCCTCGGCCCGAACGGCGCCGGCAAAACCTCCCTCCTCGGCGCCATCATGGGCGTGCTCCGAGCGCGCGGGGATCTGCGCTTTCGCGGCCAGGCGCTCGCGGGGCGCGCCGTGGAGCAGCGCGTCGCGGACGGGATGAGCCTCGTGCCGGAAAAGCGCGAGCTCTTCGTCACGATGAGCGTCGAGGACAATCTCCGCCTCGGCGGCTTCCGCCGGCGCGGCTCGGCGGATTACGGCGATACGCTCGAGGAGATGTGGCGGCTCTTCCCGCGCCTGAAGGAGCGGCGGGCCCAGCTCGCCGGCACGCTCTCGGGCGGCGAGCGGCAGATGCTCGCCATGGCGCGCGCCCTGATGAGCCGGCCGCGGCTGCTGATGCTCGACGAGCCGAGTCTCGGCCTGGCCCCGCTGATCGTGAAAGACATTTTTCGCACCGTGGCCGCGCTCCGGCAGACGGGCGTCTCCATCCTGCTGGTCGAGCAGAACGCCCGCGCGGCCCTGGAGCTCGCCGATCACGGCTATGTGCTGGAAAACGGCAGCGTCGTCCTCCAAGGGCCGGCATCCGAGCTGCGCGAGGACGAGCGGGTCATCGCGGCCTATCTCGGCATCAAGACCGTCGCGCGCTGAACCGCGGGGCTGTTATTTGGGGCGGAGCGCAGCTCCGAGGCCACGCTTCGCTCGCCCGGAATCACAGTGTAAGCGCATTGCATGACCGACCTCGCCGTCCAGATCCGGCACGAACTCCCCGGCGATGCCGACGCCATCCAGCACCTGCACGAGCGGGCCTTTGGGCCTGGGCGCTTCGCCCGGACGGCTTTTCGGCTCCGCGAAGGCGTGCCCGAAAGGCTCGACCTCTCCTTCGCGGCGCTCGTCGGGACTCTCCTCGTCGGCTCGGTGCGGATGTCGCCGATCCTCGCCGGGCGGGAAGAGGCGCTGGCGCTCGGGCCGCTCGCCGTGGAGCCGGCCTTCGAGGGGCGCGGGATCGGGGCGGCCCTGATGGGGCGCGCGCTCGAAGCCGCGAAGGAGGCAGGCCACGGCCTGGTGCTTCTGGTGGGAGACCAGCCCTATTACGCGCGCTTCGGCTTCAAGCCGGTACCGAAGGGCAGGCTGGAGATGCCTGGCCCGGTCGACCCGGCCCGCTTTCTTGTCGCGGAACTCGACCCCGGCGCGCTCGACCGCGCCAGCGGCCGCGTCCTCGCGTTGCGCGGCTGAGGACGCCTCCCGGCCGGTTTCGGCGCTCGGCTGATCGCTCGCGGCGTTGACAATCAGCCGCGCGGCACCTATTCCCCACGAGTTCACGCGTGGGCCACCCTGCCCGCGCGTTCGTCGTTTTGGCGTGCGGGCCCAGCTCGGCCGCCGAGACATCCCGCAACTGCAAAGAAGCCGGACACGCGCGAGCGGAGATCCGGATGAACACGGATCAGAACGATGTTCGCAGTGATCAAGACCGGCGGCAAGCAGTACCGCGTCGCCGCCAATGACGTCATCCAGGTTGCCACCCTCGCTGGCGAGGCCGGCTCCGAGGTGACCTTCGACCAGGTCCTCACGCTGTCCCATTCGGGCGGGGTCGAGGTCGGTGCCCCGGCGGTTGCCGGCGCGACCGTGGCCGGGACCATCGTCGAGCATACGCGCGGCCCGAAGGTAATCGCCTTCAAGAAGCGCCGCCGCCAGAATTCGCGCCGCAAGCGCGGCCATCGGCAGGACCTCACGGTCGTGCGGATCGGCTCCTTCACGCTGAACGGGACGACCCTGTCCGCCCCGGCCGCTTCGGCTTCGGCCGAGTAACCCGACCCAAGTTCAGGAACACGCGTCATGGCACATAAAAAGGCAGGCGGTTCGTCCCGCAACGGCCGCGACTCCGATGGCCGTCGTCTCGGCGTCAAGAAGTTCGGCGATGAGAAGGTCATCTCCGGCAACATCATCGTGCGTCAGCGCGGCACCCGGTGGCATCCCGGCGCGAACGTAGGCATGGGCAAAGACCATACCCTGTTTGCGACCACGGAAGGCCGTGTCCGCTTTCTCACGAAAGCCGGCCGAGCTTTCGTATCGGTCATTCCCGCCCAAGAGGCGGCCGAGTAACGGCGGAGAGTCCAACTGGAGCTCCGCCGATGTTCCCACGGAACCGGCGGATGAAGCTCCAGACAGGCCCGTGAACGGCCGAGCTTCGATCCAAGGGGGAGGTGGGAGACCACCTCCCCCTACTCGTTTGGGCCCACGACCCGGCGCAGCCGGGCAGCCCTCCAGGATCGGAGCAGGACGATGTTTCCCGACCTCACCCGTGACGACGTGTTCCGGCTCGAAACCCGCCGGCTGTGGCTCCGTTGGCCGCGCCAGGCCGACGCCGCCGCCCTCGTCCGTCTCGCCGGTGAGAAAGTCGTAGCCGACATGGCGGGATTCATTTCGCATCCCTATCCTCCGGCGGAGGCTGAGCGCTTCATTTTCGCTGCGCGGCAGGCGAATGCGGATGGCCGCCGCCTTGTCATGGCGGTCACGCCCCGGGCGAAGCCCCGGGACTTGATCGGGGCGGTCGAGATCCGGTGCGATGGGCCTTCGGCTCCGGTGCTCGGGTATTGGCTCGGCACGCCGTCCTGGGACCAGGGCTTCGCGACGGAAGCCGCGCGCTCGCTGATCGACGCCTTTTTCGCGTATACGGAGGGCAAGGAGCTCGCCGCCTCCGTCAGGGTGATCAACCCCGACGGTCAGCGCGTGCTCGAGAAGTGCGGCTTCGCCCATATCGGCTCTGGCCTGGAAAGCTTTCCGGCCCGGGGCGGCCTTTTGCCGGTCGACCGCTTTCGGCTCGATCGGCGGAAGTGGCAGAGCCTGAAGACGTGGAGCGCGTCCGACTACGTCCCGAACGGGCCGGACGAGCCGCTCCTGGCTGCGGTCGCGCATTGAGCGCAGCCGCTCCGACCCTATTTTTGTGATGCCGCAGGGTCGGGGCGGCAGAGGCTCGAGTGTCCGATGAAGTTCCTGGACGAGGCTAAAATTTACATCCGGTCCGGCGATGGCGGGAACGGCATCGTGGCGTTCCGACGCGAGAAGTTCATCGAGTTCGGCGGGCCGAACGGCGGGGACGGCGGCAAGGGCGGCGACGTCTGGGCCGAGGGCGTCGAGGGGCTGAACACGCTCATCGACTACCGCTACCAGGTGCACTTCAAGGCCGTGCGGGGGCAGCACGGCATGGGGCAGAACCGGGCGGGCGCGAAGGGCGCCGACGTTGTCCTCAGGGTGCCCGTCGGGACCGAGATCCTCGACGAGGCCGGCGAGGAGCTGATCGCCGACATCTCGCAGCCGGGCCAACGCGTGCTGCTCGCCCGCGGCGGCAATGGCGGCTTCGGCAACGCGCATTTCAAAACCTCGACCAACCAGGCGCCGCGCCACGCCAATCCGGGCCTGGAAGGCCAGGAGCGCTGGATCCGCCTCCGCCTGAAGCTCATTGCCGATGCGGGGCTGGTCGGGTTGCCGAATGCCGGCAAGTCAACCTTTCTGGCGACCGTCACGGCCGCAAAGCCAAAGATCGCCGATTACCCGTTCACCACCCTGCATCCGGGCCTCGGCGTCGTCCGGAGCTCCGGGCGCGAATTCGTACTGGCCGACATCCCTGGCCTGATCGAGGGCGCGCACGAGGGGGCGGGCCTCGGCGACCG
The DNA here is from genome assembly GCA_028290385.1 of Enterovirga sp. Taxonomy (GTDB): domain Bacteria; phylum Pseudomonadota; class Alphaproteobacteria; order Rhizobiales; family Beijerinckiaceae; genus Enterovirga. The sequence goes on along the minus strand of JAQGJZ010000203.1, from coordinate 499 downwards.
CTTCCTCGGGCATATCGAGCGCTGCCGCGTGCTGCTCCACTTGGTGGACGGCACGAACGAGGAGCCCGGCCAATCCTACCTGACGGTGCGGGGCGAGCTCGAAGCCTATGGGGGCGGCCTGGAGGAGAAGCCCGAGATCGTTGCTCTCTCCAAGGCCGATGCCCTGGACGAGGAAACCCTCGCCGAGCGCCTCGCCGACCTGGCCGAGGCGGCCGGCCAGACCCCGCTCGTGATCTCCTCCGCGTCCGGGCTCGGGATCGAGCAGGTTCTCGGCAAGCTGGCGGACGTCATCGGCCTGACCAAGGCGGAGGAGAAGGCGGAACTGGAGCCCGAGCCCGCCTGGCGGCCGTGATTGGTCGAGAAGGCCGGCCATGCTAGCATCAGCCTCTAAGGAGCTAGCACCATGGGCCAGCGCCAGCTGAACATCCGGAGCGACGACGCTGCCGAGCGGGCGGCCCGTCTCGCCCGCCTGAGCGGGAAGACGACCACAGAGGTCGTC
>JAQGJZ010000198.1 GCA_028290385.1 Enterovirga sp. | reverse complement strand
TGACCGATTGCGCGGCCGAGCCGCCGAGGTCGCCCCCGAGCCGGCCATCGGCATAGACCTTGTAGACCAGCGTCTCCGTCGCCTTTGCGGGCCCACCGCCCGTCATGGCGTCGATGGTGCCGAAGGTCTCGAAGAAGGCGTAGACGATGTTCACGACGATCAGGAAGAAGGTCGTCGGCGAGAGCAGCGGCAGGATGATCGTCCAAAACCGCCGCCAGGGCCGCGCGCCGTCGATCGCCGCAGCCTCGATCACGCTTTTGGGGATCGCCTGCAAGCCGGCGAGGAAAAACAGGAAGTTGTAGGAAATCTGCTTCCAGGACGAGGCGAGCACGACCTGCGTCATGGCATGATTGCCGTTGAGGCGCGGGTTCCAGTCAAGGCCCAGCCGACGCAGGCCCTGGGCGATGATCCCCAGCGACGGATCGAGCATGAAGATCCATAGCACCCCGGCCACCGCCGGTGCGACCGCATAGGGCCAGATCAGCAGCGTGCGGTAGCCCGTCGCGCCCTTGATCTGGCGGTCCGCCATCACGGCCAGCAGCAGGGCGACCGAGAGGGAGGTGACGGTCACGGCGGTCGAGAAGACCGCCGTGGTCCAGAGCGTGCGGTAATAGCCGGGGTCCGAGAACAGGTGGACGTAATTCTCGAACCACACGAACTCGGTCGACAGGCCGAACGCGTCCTCGACCAGGAAGGATTGCCGCACGGCCTGGGCGGCCGGCCAATAAAAGAAGATCAGCGTGATCGCGATCTGCGGTGCGAGCAACGCGTAGGGCAGGGCGCGGTTGGCGAAGACGGCGCGCTTTTCCATTCCCTACAACCTGTCATTCCGGGTCGGACCGAAGGTCCGAACCCGGAACCCACGACGTGAAACATTCATCGGACGCGTGAAGCGCCGCCCCCGGCTGTGCGGCGCAGGATTTATGCTGCGCCGCCCCGGGGACGACTGGAGGGTCACCGGCTCACCGAGCGCTCGAACTGACGCAGCATCGCGTTGCCGCGCGTGACGGCCGCATCGAGCGCGTCCTTGGCCGATTTCTGGCCGACGAGCGCCGCTTCGATTTCCTCGGCCCAGACGTCCCGCAACTGGGCCATGTTGCCCAGGCGCAGGCCGCGCGAATTGTCCGTCGGCTCCTTGCTGGTGAGCTCGATCAGCGCCGTCTGCAGGGACGGGTTCTTGTCGTAGAAGCCCGAGGCCTTGGTCTTGTCGTAGGCCGCGCGGGTGATCGGCAGATAGCCCGATTCCTGGTGCAGCTTGGCCTGGCGGTCGGTGTCGGACAGGAAGGCGAGGAACTTGGCGACGCCCTTGTAATCGGCCGCGCCCTTGCCGCCCATCACCCAGAGCGAGGCGCCGCCGATGATCGAGTTCTGCGGCGCGCCCTGCACGTCGGGGTAATAGGGCATCGGCACCGCGGCCCATTCGAACTTCGCGTTGCCCTTCACGTTGCCGTAGAAGCCCGACGAGGTCAGGAAGATCGGGCATTCGCCGCTGGTGAACCGGCCCTCGCCGGCATTGGTGCGGCCGGAATAGTCGAACGTCTTGTCCTTCTGCAGGTCCACGAGGTTCTGCAGGTGCTTGACCTGCAGCGGGCCATTGAAGGTGAGGACGGTGTCGAACCCGTCGAGGCCGTTCGCTTTCGTCGAGAGCGGCTGGTTGTGCCAGGCCGAGAGCTGCTCGATATGCGCCCAGGTCGTCCAGGCAGTGGAGAACCCGCACGTGGCGTAGCCGGCGGCCTTCAGCTTCTTGGCGGCGTCGAACACCTCAGGCCAGGTCTGGGGCGGCTGGTCGCCGTTGAGCCCGGCCTTCTTCAGCGCGTCCTTGTTCACCCACATGACCATGGAGGACGAGTTGAACGGGAAGGACAGCATGTCGCCCTTGGCGGTCGAGTAATAGCCCGTGATGGCGGGCAGGTACGACTTGGCATCGAAGGGCTCGCCCGCGTCCTTCATCAGCTCGAACACGGGTTTCACCGCACCCTTGGCGGCCATCATCGTGGCCGTGCCGACCTCGAACACCTGCAGGATGTGCGGCGCGTTGCCGGCCCGGAAGGCCGCGATGCCGGCATTCATCGTGTCCGGGTAGCTGCCCTTGTAGCTCGGCACCACCTTGTACTCGCGCTGGGAGGTGTTGAACTCCTCGGCCAGCCTGACGACCACGTCGTTGTTGCCGCCGGTCATGGCGTGCCACCACTGGATCTCGACCTGGGCGGACGCCGGCGTGGCGAGCGCGAAGGCGGCGAGAGCGGCACTGAGCCGGACAAAGGATGTCATTGCGTTCTTCCCTGAAACCGGAGCCCCTGCTGCCGGTGTTGCGCTCCTGGCGGTGAGCTCAGCGGCCGGCCGGACCCGTCTCCTGTTGGTGTGTCCGCACGATGCCCGCGTGACACATATATGACAAGGGAATGACGGCCGCGCCCCGACCCGACCATAGTCCGAGTGCCGGGGAGGATCAGGCGGCCTGGGCCTGGTCGAGCCGCTGCGCCACCAGCGAGCGCAGCGCGCGCAGGTCGCGCACGAACTGGCGGATGCCCTCGGACAGCTTCTCGGTCGCCATCGCGTCCTCGTTGAGGAGGAAGCGGAAGCTCGACTCGTCGAAGCTGCGCCAGGCCGGATGCGCCGCGGGGGTCTGGGGCGACAGCCGGCGGGGCAGCGGGCCGTCGTCCCCGGCGAGCTCGTCAAGCAGCTGAGGCGAGATCGTCAGCCGGTCGCAGCCGGCGAGCGCTTCGACCTCGCCGACATTGCGGAATGACGCGCCCATGACCACCGTCCGGACACCCCGGGCCTTGAACGCGCCGTAGATGCTCGCCACCGAGAGCACGCCGGGATCTGTCTCGGCCGTGTACGGGCCGCCGCCGTTGCGGACGTGCCAATCGAGGATGCGGCCCACAAAGGGCGAGATGAGAAACACGCCCGCATCCGCGCACGCCATCGCCTGCACGGACGAGAACACGAGCGTGACGTTGCAGTCGATCCCCTCGCGCTGGAGGATCTCGGCGGCCCGGATGCCCTCCCAGGTGCCGGCAATCTTGATCAGGACGCGCTCCCGCCCGACCCGGAGGTCGGCGTAGTCGCGGATGATGCGGCGGGCGGTCTCGACGGTGCGGGCCGTATCGAAGGACAGGTCGGCGTCCACCTCCGTGGAGACGCGCCCGGGCACGATGCCGGCGAGCTCGGCCCCGACCGCGACCGTGACGCGGTCCGCCACCGCGGCGAGCGTCGCCTCGCGCGGCCCGGATTGCCGCCGCCCCCAATCCAGCGCACGCTCCACAATCTCGGAGCCGCCCTCCGACTGGGCCGCCTTGAGGATCAGGGTCGGGTTGGTGGTGCAATCGTCCGGCTTCAGCCGGCGCACGGCGTCGATGTCGCCGGTATCGGCGACGACCGTGGTCATCGACCGCAGCTGTTCGAGCTTGGAGGGCATGTTCGTCGGGCTCCTGGTCAGCTCATAGGGCCGGTAAGCGCCTGGCTGCAATTCGCTTGTGAAGGTGGACCATGAAGGCGATCCCGAACAGCGGGATCATCAGGTTCACGATGGGGACGAGCATGAGGCCGGCGAGCAGCGCACCGCCGGCCAGGATCGTCGTCCGGTTTTCGCGCCGCAGACGCGCCGCATCGCGCATCGGCCGGAACCGGCCTGCCGCCATCTCGAAATATTCGCGGCTGAGCAGGTAGGCGTTGGCGGCGAAGAAGGCGACGAGGTTGACGCCCGGGACGAAAATGAGCGCCAGCGCGGCCATGTTCACGAGGAGCGCCAGGGCGGCGAAGCGCAGCCCATAGGCGGCGGACGTGCCGAGCGAGAGCGGCTGGCCGGGGGAATCGGCCGCAAAGTCCGACCGCTCGACCGCGCCCGCCGCCTCGTCGAGGAAGAAGCCCGCGACCAGCGCGGACGTGATCGGCAGGACGTAGAGCAGCCCGACCAGCAGGCCCGCGCCGCCGAGGAACACCAGCGCGGCGTTGACGAGCGGGTAATCGGCGCTGACCGGATGGGCCGCCACAAAGGCCGACAGGCCCTGCGTCAGCCCGTACCAGAGCAGGCCGAGCAGCAGCAGTGTGAAGCCGAGCATGCGCCAGAACAGGCCGCGCAGCTCCGGCGACAGGACCTGCCGCAGGGCGGCATAGGCCGAGGGGAGAACGACACCGAACATTTCCGTCGCATACACCAGGTTTCGGGAACGCGCGCGCGCAAGCAGGCTTGAACCGCGTCGCCCACAACGCCATCACGCCGCAGACGATCCGAGCTTCTCTTGCGCCCCATCTCGCCGCCCCCTCTGACCGAACCTGCCCGGGAGGTGGATGTCGCGATCGTCGGGGCGGGCGCGGCCGGGATCGCGGCCGCGCGCCGGTGCCTCGCCTCGGGCGTGAGCGTGGCCGTGCTGGAGGCGCGGGACCGGATCGGCGGCCGGGCGGTGACGGTGCGGCTGGGTGGGCACCCGGTCGATCTCGGGGCGCATTGGCTCCATGCGGGCGACCTCAATCCCCTGGTCCGCCTGGCCAAGCGCCGGGGCGAACCGATCCGGCGCGCACCGGGGGCGGGCCATATCGTCCTGAATGGCCGCTTCGGCACGCGGGCGGACGGGATGGGGCAGGCGCGCGGCTTCGATCGCGCCGACCGCGCGTTCGGCAACGCCGCGCGCGGGGCGCATGACGTGTCGCTCGCGGAGGCGCTGCCGCCGCTCGGGCGCTGGCGTTCCGCGATCGCGCAGACCATGGCGCTGATCAGCGGCCGGCCGCTGGACGAGGTCAGCGCGCAGGATTTCCCGAGCGACGAGTTCGGCGACAACTACTTCATCCGCGGCGGGTACGGCGCTTATCTCGCGCGGCTCGCCCGCTTGCTGCCGATCCGGCTGTCGAGCCCCGTCACGTCGATCGACTGGTCCGGCGCGGGCGTCGTGCTTTCGACCCCGCACGGCCCCGTGCGGGCGCGGGCCGCAATCGTGACCGTGCCGACGCCGATCCTCAATCGCGGGGCCATCCGCTTCACGCCCGGCCTGCCGGCCGAGATGTCGGACGCGATCGCGGGATTTCTGCCGGGTGCCTACGAGCATGTCGTGCTGGCGTGGCCCGACTCGCCCTTCCAGGGCGCCGACCGGCTCGCCAAGATCATCGGCCCGCGCAGCAATCTCGGCTTGCTGACCCGGATCGACGGCGGGCCGACCCATTACCTGGAGCTCGACTACGCGACCGTACGCGCGGCCGGCGGGGCGGACCGCACGGCCCGGCTGGCGCGCGAGGTCCTGTCCGGCGCCTTCGGGGCTGCTTCCATCCGCAACCTCCGGGTCCTCGCGGTCACCGACTGGCTCCGTGATCCCTGGTGCCTGTCGGCCTGGTCAGTCGTTCC
>JAQGJZ010000100.1 GCA_028290385.1 Enterovirga sp. | reverse complement strand
GATTGCTGGTGCAGCGGAATGTATCCGTAGTCGGCGTTGCCGATCTCGTAGGCCTGCTTGATCAGGAGATCGCGCTTGGCCGCGTCCGTCTCGACCAGGATCTGGTCGGTCAGGTCGTCGAGCTTCGGGTTGCAATAGCCCCCGAGATTGGTGTCACCGCGCGATGCGCCGTTCCGGCCGCGGCAGCCCATGATCTCGAACAGCACGTTGTGGATGTCGCCCGTCGCCGGCGTCCAGCCGAGCAGGTAGAATGAGGTGTTGAACCCGCCCGTCTTCAGCACCTTGGAGAAGTACTGCGCCTTGGGCTCGATGATCGGGTTCACCTTCACGCCGATGCGGGCGAGCATGCCGATGGCGGCGCGGCAGATGTCGCCGTCATTGACGTAGCGGTCGGACGGGCAGTTCATCCCGACCTCGAACCCGTCCGGATACCCGGCCTCGGCGAGGAGCTTCTTGGCCCGGTCCGGATCGGCCTTCGAACGGGTGAACTCCTTGGCGAGCTTGAAGTACTCGGGCGCGATCATCAGGGCCGACGGGGTCGACAGGTTGCGCATCACGCGCGACTTGATCACGTCGACGTCGATCGCCTTGTAGAAGGCCTCGCGCACGCGGACGTCCTTGAAGGGGTTCTTGCCCTTCACGCTGGAGTTCACGAGTTCGTCGCGGACCTGGTCGAAGCCCAGAAAGATTGTCCGCGTCTCGGGTCCGGTGAGCACCTGCGCGTTCGGCGAACCGTTCACGCGGTTGATGTCCTGGATCGGCACCGGCTCGATGATGTCGACCTCGCCGGACATCAGGGCGGACACGCGGGTCGAGTCGTTCGCGATCGGCGTGAAGATGATCTCGTCGACGTTGCCTTCCATCTTGCCCCAGTAATTGGGGTTCCGCTTGAAGACGGTGCGGACGCCGGGCTGGTGGCTCTCGATCGTGAACGGGCCCGTGCCCATGGCGTTCAGCGAGGCGTAGCTCGGGGTGGTCGCGGCGGCGGGCGTCGGGGCGACGGCGCCGTTCTTCTCCGCCCAGGCCTTCGACATGATGTACCAGCCGTCGAACTGGTAGTTCAGGATCGGGTTCGGCTTGTCGGTGACGATGTCGACCGTGTGGTCGTCGACCTTGACCACCTTGGCCTCGGGCGGGAGCCGGGTGGCGAAGTTCGAGCCCTGCGCGCGGACGCGCTCGGCCGAGAACACCACGTCGTCGGCCGTGAAGGGGGTGCCGTCGGAGAACTTGACCCCCTTGCGGAGGTTGAAGCGCCAGCGCGTCGGCTCGGGCGTCTCCCAGCTCTCGGCGAGGGCCGGCTTGATCGACAGGTCCTTGTCGCGCTTCGTCAGGCCCTCATAGACGTGGCCGAGATGCGCGATCGTGGTCGTTTCGTTCAGGGTATAGGGATCGAGCGCCTTGAGGTCGCCCTGGTTGGCGTAGCGGACCGTCACGGCGGCGGCGGGCAGGGCGGCCGTGATGGCGCCAGCGGCCGCAAGCGCCAGGATTACGCTGCGAAACGTCATGCGATGGGATCTCCGAAGGCCTTGCGCCAATCCGGCACCGGCCTGGGCGGCAACCTTAGAACGTCTCCGGCGAATCGGTCCAGCCCCGGCCGCGTGCGGCACAGGTGTCGCGTCAAGCGGCGCCCCCGGCACTCGACATGGCGCCCGTCTTCCGGTATGGCGGCGGCCAATTCACAACAGGATGCTGAAATCCTGCGGGCGACCCCGTCTCCCGCCCAGCGAAGGCCTTTGACCATGAACATCATCGAAGAGCTCGAGCGCGAGCAGATCGCCGCCCTCGGCAAGACGATCCCCGATTTCCAGCCCGGCGACACCGTCATCGTGAACGTGAAGGTTCGCGAAGGCGAGCGGTCCCGCGTCCAGGCCTATGAAGGCGTTTGCATCGCACGCTCCGGCGGCGGGCTGAACGAGTCCTTCACGGTTCGCAAGATCTCCTACGGCGAGGGCGTCGAGCGCGTGTTCCCGGTCTATTCGCCGGTGATCGATTCCATCAAGGTGGTGCGCCGCGGCAAGGTCCGTCGCGCGAAGCTGTACTACCTGCGCGACCGTCGCGGTAAGTCGGCCCGCATCGCCGAGCGCACCGACCGTCGCGTCGGCGACCAGCACAGCAAGACCGAGACCCCGGTCGCGGCCGCCGAGTAACGTCGGCCCCTATCGCCAGACGCAAGGAAGCCGCCGCGAGGCGGCTTTTTTGCTGGCGCATTGCCGTCCGCCGGCACTCGCATTACATATCTGACATGGCTTCAAGGACGGTCGCACGCATCGCGCCGGGGCTCGTGGTGCTCCACGACCACGCGCGCCTGCCGTCCCGGTTCTTCGGCCGCTTCACGGCGGCGATCCTCGCGGACCTTAGACGCTCAGTCTGACCGCGCCTTTGCGCGACTGTGCTCTGCCCGAGCGTGCCCGAACTGCCGCTCCCCAAGCTCTCGAGGTTCATGCCATGTCCAGCCCCAATGGTCCCCGCACGCTGTACGACAAGATCTGGGACGATCACGTCATCGATCGCCAGCCCGACGGCACGTGCCTGCTCTATATCGACCGTCACCTCGTCCATGAGGTGACCTCCCCGCAGGCCTTCGAGGGCTTGCGCGTCGCGGGCCGGCGCGTGCACGCGCCGGAAAAGACGCTCGCGGTTGTCGACCACAACGTCACGACGGGCGACCGCCACACGGGCATCGACGATCCGGAATCGGCGCAGCAGATCGCCGCGCTCGCCGAGAACGTCCGGGAATTCGGCATCGAGTATTACGACGAACTCGACGTCCGGCAGGGCATCGTCCACGTGATCGGGCCGGAGCAGGGCTTCACACTGCCCGGGCAGACGATCGTGTGCGGTGACAGCCACACCTCGACGCACGGCGCCTTCGGGTCGCTCGCGCATGGGATCGGCACGTCCGAGGTCGAGCACGTGCTCGCCACCCAGACGCTGATCCAAAAGAAGATGAAGAACATGCGGGTCACCGTGGACGGCCGCGCGCCGGCCGGCGTGACCGCAAAGGACATCACGCTCGCGATCATCGGCGAGATCGGCACCGCGGGCGGCACCGGCCACGTCATCGAATATGCCGGCGAGGCGATCCGCTCGCTCTCGCTCGAGGGCCGCATGACCCTCTGCAACATGTCCATCGAGGGCGGGGCCCGGGCCGGCATGGTGGCGCCCGACGAGACGACCTTCGCGTACCTGAAGGGCCGGCCGAAGGCCCCGAAGGGGCACGCCTGGGACGAGGCCGTGCGGTTCTGGTCGACGCTGCCGTCCGACGAGGGCGCGTTCTTCGACCGCGAGGTCAGGCTCGACGCCTCCAACCTGCCGCCGCTTGTCACCTGGGGCACGAGCCCCGAGGACGTCGTCTCGATCAACGGCTTTGTGCCGGATCCGGACGGGATCACGGACGAGAACACCCGCCGCTCCAAGCAGCGCGCGCTCGAGTATATGGGCCTGAAGCCGGGCACGAAGGTCACGGACATCACGCTTGATCGCGTGTTCATCGGCTCGTGCACCAACAGCCGCATCGAGGATCTGCGCGCGGCCGCGCGCGTCGTCGAGGGCCTGAGCGTGCATCCGTCCGTCCAGGCCTGGATCGTCCCGGGCTCGGGCGTCGTGAAGATGCAGGCGGAGGCCGAGGGCCTCGACCGGATCTTCAAGGCCGCGGGCTTCGATTGGCGCGAGCCGGGCTGCTCGATGTGCCTGGCCATGAACGCCGACCGGCTGGCGCCGGAGGAGCGCTGCGCCTCGACCTCGAACCGCAATTTCGAGGGACGCCAGGGCGCCAGGGGGCGGACGCACCTCGTCTCGCCGGCCATGGCCGCCGCGGCCGCGATCGCCGGCCGCTTCGTCGACATCCGGACCTTCCGCTAAGGCCCGCCGGTGCCCGTCCGGCTCACCGCGAGGTGAACCGGACCGGGACCGTGAACGTAAAGGACCCGCCCGGCACCTCCGCGGGGGCGGGCGGCAGGCTGGCGCGGCGCACGAGCGCAACGGCCTCCTGATCGAGGCTCCCGACCCCCGTGCTGCCGGCGAGGCTGGCGCTCGTCACCCGGCCGCCGCGATCGACCGAGAACCGGACGGATGCCACTCCCGTCTCCGCCTGCGGGCGCTTGGCGCGGTTGAGCGCGGCGACGATCGCGCCCTGCCACGAGGC
>JAQGJZ010000076.1 GCA_028290385.1 Enterovirga sp. | reverse complement strand
TCCCTCAGATCGGGGTTGTCGCGACGGGCCTAGGCGCTGCCGCTCAACTCGGGCACGCAGAACGCCGACAGGTCGAGCCCGGAACGGCCTTCGAGGGCCTGTTCGGCGACCGCTTCCCCGATCGCGGCCGAATGCTTGAAGCCGTGGCCGGAGCAGGCCGACACGATCGTGAGCCGGTCGTTCCCCGGATGCGCGTCGATCACGAACCGGCTGTCCGGCGACAGGGTGTAAAGGCAGGTCTTGGCCCGAAGGCACCGGCCCGTGACACCGCGCAGATGGGAGCGGACGTGCTTGTCGTAGGTGAGAGCCGTCTCGGCCTCGGCGACGTTGCGGTCGATGTCGTCGGGCGCGCTCAGCGTCCTCTCGTAGATCTCGCTCGCGACCTTGAGGCCTGAGCTGCCGGGCGGAATCGGGAAGCCATAGGATTGCTCCGCCGCGCTCCCGTGCATCCAGATGAAGACCGGGAATCGCTCGGGCGCGTACTGGGCCGGGTCCTCGGCTTCGAACCAGTTCAGCACCTGCCGGTGAATGGCCATATGGCCGAGCGGAGTGCCCGCAAGACCCGGGCTCCAGGCCCCGGCGGCGAGGATCGCCCGCCCCGCCTCGTAGACGCCCCGGTCGGTCTCGACCCGCACGCCCGTGCCCGAGGGCGTGATCGCGGTGACGATCTCGCCTGTTCGGATAGCCGCTCCGGCCTGCGCGGCGAGCCGGAGCTGCGCCGCGATGCAGCGCTCGGGATACACGAAGCCGGCGCCCGGCTCGAAATAGGCGCGCTCGTCACCTTCCAGGATGAACTGAGGATAGCGGGCGCCGACCTCCTCAGCCGACAGGACCTCGTGCTGGATGCCGTACCGCTCGGCGGCCGCGATGGTCCGGTCGAGAAACGCGGCCTTCTTGGGATGGCTGGAGCGCGCGCCGGACAGCACGAGGCCGCCGCATTGCACCAGCAGCTCCTCGCCCGTCGCGGCCTCGATCTCGCGCCAGATCTCGTGCGCCCGCAGCGCGAGCGGGACGTAGCACTCGCCCTCCCCGATCGCCTGGCGGGTGATGCGGGTGTCGCCGTGGCTGGAGCCGTGCTCGTGCGGGGGCGCGAAGCGATCGATGCCGACCACCTTCGCGCCGCGCCGGGCAAGCTGGTAGGCGGCGGCGCTGCCCATCGCCCCGAGCCCGATCACGATCGCGTCGGCCACCACCATCACAGCCCCCCCTCAGACGCCGGCAGATATGCGCCGTCCGGGCGGCCGGCGCGAGCCCCCGCCTCGCGGGCGCATTTAGCCACATGCGCCTCCCGGTTCACGACCTGCAGGTTGGGCGCGCCCCAATAGGCCAGCAGGTCCGGCCAGGGTTGCGCGCGGCACTCGCGCCAGACCCGGAAAAGTGGGACCCGGTGGTCCACCTCCGCCGTCTTGAAAAGGCGCGCGCCCGTTTCCCGGCAGCGTCGGCCTTGGCGCCGCTTCAGCAGCTGCACGTGGTCACTCGGCTCGCACCAGAAACGCCAGGCGGCGACGCAGGCCGCGTGCCAGCCGGCGTTGCGGTTGACGCGCCCCTCCGCCCAGAGATCGGCGTGCCAGCCCAGCCGGAACACGGGCTGGCCGCAGATGCAGCAATGGCCGGGGCCGCGGCTGAAGGCCGGCTCGCGGACCGGCGCAGGCGGGGTGCGGAAGCTGGTGGAGCGCGCCGTGCCGCCTGCCCCGTCGAGAGCCCAGGTCCAGCCCTCGGGCGTGCCGCTCTTCGCCGCCAGTGCCCGGGCCAGCCGGTCGGCCCGCAGCGGATGCGCGCGCCAGTAGCTTTCAACCGCCCGGCGGGGCGTCGGCGGAATGAATGGGCGGGAGAGCGCGTGCCCGAGCACCGGGCCCGGAAAAATCTCCGGCATGGCGCGGCGGAGGCGCTCGAGCGACTTCCGGTTCCGCTCGTCGCGAAACGCGCTCACGCGCGGGGGTCCAGGCGAATCATGCCGGCATGGTGCGGCGGCCGCGGTGTCGGAAGCGTTAGGCTCGCGCCCGCCCCGGCAGGCGCACGAGCACGGCGGCCGAGGCCGCCACAATGAAGGTAAGCCCGAGCAGGTCGCCGGCCGTCGGCCGCTCGCCCAACAACGCGGTCGCACCCAGCACGCCCACGGCCGGAACAAGAAGCGACCCGATGGAGGCGATCCCGGTCGGCAGGCCTTCCAGGATCGTGAACCAGACGGCCGTCCCGACCGCCTGGGCCAGGATGGCGTGGTAGAAGAACGCCCAGATCGTGGCGGTCTGCAGCGGCTGGAACTCAGGGATTCCCTCGACGACCAGCATGCCGACGATCGTCACCGGGAGGGCGAGCAGGAGCTGCCACCAGGTGATGGTCAGCGGGCTGGCATCGATCGGAAAACGCTTCAGCAGGACGCTGCCGGCGGCCCAGAACAGGCCGGACATCAGCGCGTAGAGAAGCCCGATCGAGAACTGCCCTGCCGCGATGATCGGCCAACCGAGCGAGACGAGGCCCGCCACCCCGAGCGCCAACCCGATCGTTCGGCGCCGGTCGAGCTTCTCCCCGAGCACGATCCTGGCGAGGAGCACGGCCCAGATCGGCATCGTATAGGACAGGACGGCGCTGCGCGTCGTCGTGGCGGAGAGCTGCGCGAAGGCGCTGAACAGATTGTACGCCGTGATCGACAGGAGGCCCACGAGCACCAGCGGGCCCCAATGCGCCCGCGGCACGTGCAGCCGCTCGCCCCTCACGCGCATAAAGCCGAACAGGGCCACCGTCGCGATCGCGAAGCCGCTGACCCGCAGGGTCCAGGGCGGGATCTCCGTCAGGCAGATCCGGACCGCGACCCAGTTGCAGCCCCAGAGCATGCCGAGCAGGGGGACGAGCGCGGCCGTCCGGGCCTCCACGGCGCGGCTGTCCGGCGCCGTTATTTCCACAGCCATGCCGCACCTCGAACGCCCGAAGAATCACCGTGGCGGTGCTTCAGGACAGGTGTCGTGAAGCTGTCGGAGAAGACATGCGGCTCGATATGGGCCGGCAGGTCGTCATAAAGCTCGTCGATGTTCGACATTCCCCCGCCGAGCACGATCACATCCGGATCGAGCACGTTCACGACGGCCGCGATTGCGCGGCCGAGGCGGTCGAGATAGGCCGCGTAGGCCGCGCGCGCGGCCGGTTCGCCGGCCCGCAAGCGGGTCACGATCTCCGGCCCGGTCAGCGCCTCGCCGGTGCGCTCGCGATAGTCGCGGGCGAAGCCCGTTCCGGACACGAAGGTTTCGTTGCAGCCCTCGCGGCCGCAATAGCAGGGCGGGCCGGGCCGTTCGTCGTCCTTCGGGCGGGGCAGCGGGTTGTGGCCCCACTCCCCGGCGATCCGGTTGCGCCCGCCGAGCGCGCGGCCATCGACCGCAATCCCGGAGCCCGCCCCGGTTCCGATGATGACGCCCCACACCACGGAGGCGCCGGCGCCGGCGCCGTCGACAGCCTCCGAGACGGCGAAGCAATTGGCGTCGTT
>JAQGJZ010000072.1 GCA_028290385.1 Enterovirga sp. | reverse complement strand
GCCGAAATCGAGGTTGGCCTGCACGGTCGCGGTGCGAAACATCATGTCGAGGCCGAGGCTGCCGACCTTGGGCATGTAGCCCGCCATGATGCGGTAGCGCCGCTTCGGCATCACGGGCGTCTCGGTTCGGGTCCATTTCGGGCTCATGCCGAGCGTCAGGAAGCCGATGCCCAGGGGCTCGGCGATCTGTTTCACCTCGGCGAGGTGGCGCGCCAACTCGTCCGCGGTGGCGTGGATGTCGCGAACCGGCGCCCCGGATAGCTCGAACTGCCCGCCGGGTTCGAGCGAGATCGCACCGCCGCCCGCCTCGTCGGCGAGCCCGATGATGTTGCCGCCGTCGAGGATCGGCGCCCAGCCGTTCAGGCCGGCCAAGCCGTCGAGGAGCGCCCGGATTCCGCGCTCGCCGTCATAGGGCACGGGGAGGTGGCCGGTCCGGTAGAACGGGACCTTCTCATGCTCGGTGCCCACCCGCCATGCGGAGGCAGGCTTTTCTCCGGCCGCGATCCAGGCGACGAGTTCGTCGCGGCTGGAAATCGCCGTCGCATCGGTGACGTCGCGCGCCATGCGCTCCTCGGTCAGCGGGCGCGTGGCCCTGAGGCGGCCCTGAGGACCCGGTTACGGAGAGCGGTACATAGAGCGGCAACGACGACGCCGCAACGACACCCGCCCGCAACCCTGACCGGCTCGCCGACCGGCCGGCATGCGGCTCGGGCCGGACGCTCAATGATAGGCGGCGAGTTCGCGCGGATCGAGCAGCGCGATGTCCTCGCGTGCCGTTTCGTACCCGCCCTTCACGGCCTCGTCGAAGCGGTGCCAATCGAGCAGGCCGACCCCGTTGAGCCGGGGCCTGACGCAGATGTCGGCCCGCGCCCGCATCTCGCGCTGCCGGCCGGTGGACTGGAGAGCGATCGCATTCAGCAGCATCTCCGGCAGTGACGGCAGGTCGTAATGCCGCTTCGCGCCCCGCAGCCGGTCGAACAGCAGCGAAAAGGTGCTGGGAATGCCGTCGAACTCGACCTTGCGGACGCGGTCGGTCTGCAGGTCGACCGCGATGATCTTGGAGACGTTGTAGCGCTGCATGACGTCGACAGGCAGGTTGTTCACCGTGCTCCCGTCCACATAGAGGTGCCCGTCGATCACGACCGGGGGCAGCGCGCCCGGGATGGCGAAGCTGGCGAGCAGGCTGCGCGACAGCGAGCCGTGCGTGAGCACCGCCTCCGAGGCGGTGGAATAATTCCCGGCCACGCAAAAGTACGTGATCCAGGTATCCTCGACGCCGATATCCCGGCCCGCGATCTCGGCGACGGTCGCCTCGATGATGCGGCGGCTGCGCTTGCCCTTGGCCAGCGAGATCAGCGGAAAGATGTTGTAGTCGCCCGTCGGCGTGCCGTTCTCGACGAAGACGCGCCGGGCTGCCCGGACGAGGTCGTCGCCGACGAGGTCCATGGCGCGCAGCCCCCCGATGGCCGACCCGATGCTGGCGCCCCCGACCACGTCGACCACCAGCCCGGTATCGTTCAGCGCATTCATGACGCCCACATGGGCGAACCCGCGCGCGCCGCCGCCGGAGAGGACGAGCCCGATGGCGCGGCCCGTCACCAGCCGGGCGAGCCGCTTCACGTCCCGGTCCAGCGCCGGCCGGACGTGGATGTGGCGCGCGACGCCGCGGCGGTCGAGCCAGGCTTGGGTGCCGAGCGGGCTGCGCTTCGCGGCGTCGTGCAGCAGCACCAGGCTCTGCACCGGCCGCACCGAGATCGTGCCGTCGTCCAGGAGCCGCGCCTCGACCTCCGAGACCTGCACGGGCGCATCGGCATCGGCCACGAGCAGGATCTCGTCAGCGCGCCGCAGGCAGGCTCGCGTCCAGTCCGTCGGCTCACGGTCGGCCAGCATCAGCAGGGCAGCGCTCGTCACCTCGGCATTGTCGAACCAGCGCGCGAGGCCGCCGTGCGGGTTGCCCTGCTCGGCCCTGTCGGCGGCGGGAACGGCGTCGTAATCGTCGGCCGTGAGCAGGCGCGCCCTGCCCCCGAACGAGCCGACGGCCTCCCTGAGAGCCGTCGCAAAGGCGCGGATGTCGGCCATCTGCGTGACCGGCAGGATGCAGATCGTGACCCGCTCCGAAGACCTGCGATGGATGGTTTCGCTGCGAAAGCGCTCGATAATGGTGCGCATAACGCTCATCGCGAGCGCCGGCCCGCCGCCGGCGAGGATGCGCTCGAAGGTCGGGCGGGCCATGCGGGCCACCAGCGAGTCGCGGACTGCCACCACGGTCGCCGAGCGCGGCTCGCCCGTGATCAGCGCAAGCTCGCCGACCGTCTCGCCCCGCACGACCTCGCCGAGGAGCTGTTTCAGCTGGCCGAGCCGCCGCGTCGCGCGCAGGCGCCCGCTCACCACAAAGAACAGCTCCTCCGAGCGCTCGTCCTCCCGCACCAAGGTTTCGCCGGCCCGAAGCGCAAGCACTGTCAGGTGCTTCTCGACCTCCGTGAAGAGGGTGTCGTCCGGTGTCTTGAAAAATTCCCGGAAAGCCGCCCGCAACTCCTCCCGATGCTGCCGTGAACTCGCCAGTTCATCTGCCATCGAAAGCTCCTGGAGGATGAGGCTCAGCGCACGGCCGATGTCATGGCACGGAGGGTAAGCGGAGCCTCGCCAGGGCGGAAGTCAAGGCCAAGATCCGGCCGCTGATCCATTTCGACTGAACAGCCACTCGGCTGGCCCCGCGGCCGCGACCTCGTCCAGGGTCGCCGGCACACGCTCGCCATCGCCGAT
>JAQGJZ010000032.1 GCA_028290385.1 Enterovirga sp. | reverse complement strand
CGCCCAGGATCCTTTGATCTCGTCGCGCCCGAGATGATCCTGCTCCAGGATCTGCAGCGCGGCGATCAGTTCACGCCGGAAGAAATCCCGGCGCTCGCCCGCGAAGGCGAGGGTCGCGAGCGAGCGGATCGTGTCGAACCCGCCGGTCGCCGCGCCATAGCCGCTTTCGGAGGCCCAGATGGCGAGGATGATGCCGCGCGGCACGCCATAGCTCGCCTCGACGCGGTCGAACTCGGCGCGCCAGCGCATCGCGAGCGCCTGCCCCTGCGTGATGCGGGCCGCCGAGACGGCCCCCGTGACATAGGCCGAGATGGCGCGCCCGAACTCGCCCTGCTTGCGCGTGAGGGCGGTGACGCTCGGGTCGGGCGTCAGGCCTCGCAACGCGCCGTCGAACGTCTGGCGCGAGATGCCAGCAGCGCGCGCGTCCGGCCAGAGCCCGTCCAGGAAGGGGCGAAAACCGTCCGCCTGCCCGGACGCTGCGGATGGCATGCGCGGCGCCGTCTGGGCAGAGCCGGGCGCGGCGGTGGTAACCAGCAGCCCAAGTGCCGCCAGCGCGGCCGCCCCGATCCGCATCACGCGACCTTGCCCCGCTCGGCGAGGTGCCGCTCCCAGGCGAGCGCCTGGGCGACGATGCCGTCGAGGTCGTCATGCTGGGGCACCCAGCCCAGTTCGGCCCTGATCCGATCGGCCTTGGCGACGATCGCTGCCGGGTCGCCCGGGCGGCGCGGCGAGAGCTTCACGGGGAAATCCACGCCGGAGACGCGCTTCATCACGTCCACGACTTCCAGCACCGAATAGCCGCGGCCGTAGCCGCAATTGAGCGTGAGGCTCCCGCCGCCCCGGCGCAGATGGTCCAGCGCCGAGAGATGCGCATTCGCGAGGTCCGAAACCTGGATGTAGTCGCGCAGGCAGGAGCCGTCGCGGGTGGGGTAATCGGTGCCGAACACCTCGAGGGCCGGGCGCTGCCCGAGCGCGGTCTGCGCCGCGACCTTGATGAGGTGGGTTGCCGCGGGGGTCGACTGGCCGATCCGGCCCGCGGGGTCGGCGCCGGCGACGTTGAAATAGCGCAGCGCCACGTAGCGGAGATCGTGGGCGCGCGAGGCGTCTTCGAGGATCCACTCCGTCATCAGCTTGGAGCGGCCGTAGGGAGAGACAGGGTTCTTGGGCGTATCCTCTGAAACGGGCTCGCTCGATGTTTCGCCATAGACGGCGGCCGTGGACGAGAAGATGAAGTTCTTCACGCCCGACCGGATCGCGGTCTCAATCAGGTTGCGGGCCTTGGCCGTATTGTTGAGATAGTAGCCGAGCGGGTCGGATACCGATTCCGGCACCACGATCTTCGCCGCGAAATGCGCGATCGCCTCGATCCCGTGCTCGCCGATCGTGCGCGCCAGCAACTCCTGGTCGCCCATGTCACCCACGACGAGTTTCGCCTGGGGCGGCACAGCCCAGTCGAAGCCCGTGGACAGGTTATCCAGGACGACCACGTCCTCGCCCCGATCGGCCAGGGCCAGCGCCATGTGGCCGCCGATATAACCCGCCCCGCCTGTGACCAGCACCGCCATTGCCAGGCCTCCTCGCTCTTCTGTCCGCCCTTAGCAGCCTTGCGCTTCACAACCCGTGAAGCCATTGATTTAGCGGAACGCGGTTCGGTTGCGATCGGCTCGCCGGTCTCGAATCGTAACAAGCCCAAGGACTGAATCCCCAATGAAGCCTATCCGCAAAGCCGTCCTGCCGGTCGCAGGGCTCGGGACGCGGTTCCTGCCGGCCACCAAGTCGATCCCGAAGGAGATGCTGACGGTCGTGGACCGTCCCGTCATCCAGCACGTGGTTGACGAGGCCAGGGAGGCCGGGATCGAGCACTTTGTGTTCGTGACCGGACGAAACAAGGGCGTGATCGAGGACCACTTCGACATTGCCTATGAACTCGACGCGACGCTGAAAGAGCGTGGCAAGACCAACGAATACGAGGCGCTGCAGCGCGACCTGCCCAAGGCGGGCCAGACCAGCTTCACCCGGCAGCAGGCGCCGCTCGGGCTCGGCCACGCCGTCTGGTGCGCGCGCGAGATCGTGGGGGACGTTCACTTCGCGGTGATCCTGCCGGAGATGCTGAGCCGGGGCTGCATGAGCCAGATGTTCGCGGCCTACGGGCGCCACGGCGGCAACATCATCGCCGTGGAGGAGGTGCCGGAAGACCAGACCCATCAATACGGCATCGTGGCGACGGGCGAGGAGTTCGACGACGCGTTCCGCATCACGGGCATGGTCGAGAAGCCGCCGCGCGGCACGGCGCCGTCCAACCTCATCATCTCCGGCCGCTACATTCTCCAGCCCGAGATCTTCGACATCCTGTCGGCGCACGAAAAGGGCGCGGGCGGGGAGATCCAGCTCACGGACGCCATGAAGCGCCTGGCCGAGAAGCAGGACTTCTTCGGCATGCGCTATAGCGGCCGCACCTACGACACCGGCAACAAGCTGGGCTTCCTCATGGCCAACGTCTCCTATGCGCTCGACCGGCCCGATCTCGGAGGTCCCTTCCGGGCCGAGCTGGAGGCGCTGCTGAAGGGCTGACCCGGGCATGGATCCCGCGCGGCTCGAGGAGGTCCGGACCTGGGTCACCAAGGCGGGGCTCTACGGCACGTCCGAGCCTGACCTGCTGCGCGGGTTCTGCAAGGGGCTCCACAAGGCCGGGCTGCCTGTCGCGCGGGCGCATGTCGTCATCGACACGCTTCATCCGGTGCATGAGGGCCGCGTCTTTCGCTGGCGCAGCGACAACGCGGCCGAGAGCGAAACGGTCGAGTACGGCCGGACGGGCGAGGGCGGGCAGGCGGCGGAAAGCTGGCGGCGCTCGCCGTTCTACCACCTGCTCCAGTCCGGGGCGTCGCTGCTGCGGCGCCGGCTCAACGATCCTGACGGGCCGGAATTCCCGCTCTTCGACGAACTCCGGGCCGAGGGGCAGACCGATTATCTCGCCGTGGTCCAGCGCTTCGCCGAGGACAGCATCATCGGCGAGATGGATTGCGTGTACTCCTCCTGGGCGACTGGGCAGGAGGATGGGTTCAGCGATGCCCAGGTCGAGGCGCTGCAGCGGCTCGTCCCCGCGCTCTCGCTGGCGGTCAAGACGGCCTCGCTCTCGCGCATCCTGGAAACGCTCGTCGAGACCTATCTCGGGCGCGATGCGGGACGCCGGGTCCTCCAGGGGCGGATCGAGCGCGGCGTCGCCGACCGGATCGAGGCGGTGCTCTGGTTCAGCGACCTGCGCGGCTTCACCAGCGTCACGGATTCCATGCCGCCCGGCGAGGTCATTCCGCTGCTGAACGACTACGCGGACGCGACCATCTCGGCGATCCACGAGGCCGGGGGCGACGTGCTGAAGCTGATCGGCGATGGCACGCTCGCGATCTTCCGCTGCGACGAGAGCGGCGATGCCTGCCGCCGCGCGCTCGAGGCCGAGCGGCTGATGCGCAGCCGCGTCGCAGAGCTGAACGAGCGCCGCCGCGCCGAAGGGCTCAGCGTCACGTCGCCCTATCTCGGCCTGCATATCGGCGAGGTCTTCTACGGCAACATCGGCTCGCACGAGCGGCTCGACTTCACGGTGATCGGGCCGGCCGTGAACGAGGTCAGCCGGATCGCCGCCATGTGCCGCTCGGCCGAGCGGGACGTCCTGATGTCCTTGACCTTCGTCGAGGCCACGCATCCCGAGGAGCGCGAGGGCCTGGTTTCGGTCGGACGCTACGCCTTGCGGGGCGTCGGGCGGGCGCAGGAGCTCTTCACGATCGAGCCGGGCCAGACGAGCGCCGCAATCTGACGGTACAACGCCGACCGATGGCGTCCGGAGCGGAATGAAGCCTTGGCGGTGGGCAGGTGACCAGCTTCATTTTCGAGAGCTCGACCGCCTTGCTGGAGCAGGCCGGCTTCGTGTGGGCGGCGCTCGTCGTGATGTTCATCTTCGTATTCGGGGCGCTGGTCGCGGTTCCGCGCCCGCTGCTGTCCATCATCTGCGGTCTGATCTTCGGCTGGTGGGGCCTGCCGCTGGCGGTGGTGTCGGCCGCGCTCGGGGCGGCGCTGGTCTTTGCGGTCGGCCGGCATCTGCTGCGCCCGCGCGTTGCGGCGCGGCTGGCGCGCAATCGCCTCGCGCAGGCCGCTCTCCAGGCCGTGGACCTCGAGGGTTTTCGGGCGGTTGTGCTGCTCAGGATGAGCCCTCTTCTGCCGTCGAGCGTGCAGAGCTACATGTTCTCGGTCACGTCCCTCACGTTCACGCAGTACTTCGTCGGCACTGTGCTCGGCACCTTTCCGGCCATCGCCATCCAGGTCTGGACGGGCACGCTCGGCCGCGCCGCCCTGGCGGGCGAGGTCGCGCCCGGCACCATGGCCCTGTGGAGCATCGGGGTCGTCGCGCTCGTGGCCGCGACCTTCCTGATCGGCGTGCGGATCAGGCGGCTGCTCGCGGCCGACGCCGGTGAGGCCTGCCGCGCCCCGGCGTGACCGGCCTTAGGCCACGACCCGCGCCCGGTGGGGCCGGCGCGCTCCCCAGCGCCGGTACGCATAGCTCGCCAGCGGCCAGGCCAGGCAGCAGATCGTGATCCCGGCGAGCACCGCCGAGACGGGCCGCTCGAAGAAGGGCAGCAGCGAGCCGTCCGACTTGATGAGCGAGGTGACAAAGCTCTGCTCGAACATGGTGCCCATCACGATGCCGAGCACCATGGCCGCGACCGGGTAGCCGTTCCGCTCCATGACAAAGCCGACCATGCCGAAGATCGCGACCAGGAGCACCCCGAACAGGTTGTTGCCGATCGCGAAGCTGCCGACGGCGCAGCAGAGCAGGATGGCCGGCATGATGGCCGAACGCGGCGCGCGCAGGATGATGCTCGAGCCGCGGATCATCATGATGCCGAGCGGGATCATGATGATGTTCGACAAAACGAAGATGTAATAGAGCGCATACATGCTCGAGGCGCGCTCGGTGAACAGTGTCGGGCCCGGGTTCAGGCCCTTCATGAAGAGCACGCCGATGGCGATCGCCGTGATGGTGTCGCCCGGAATGCCGAACAGCAGCGCGGGCACCCAGCCGCTGGCCAGGCTGGCATTGTTGCTGGCCCCGGCCTCGATCAGGCCTTCAGGATGGCCCGTGCCGAATTTCTCCGGCTCCTTCGAGAACCGCTTCGACATGGCGTAGGAGACCCAGGCGGCCATGTCGGCCCCGGCGCCCGGCAGCACGCCGATGATGATGCCGACGATGTTGCCGCGCACCTGCTGCTGCGGGTAGCGCTTGGTCAGCGCCCATTGCCCCTTCAGGATGGAGCCGAAGCGCCGCCGCGGCAGGGGCGGCGGATCCGGCGTCACGAGCGCCCGCATCACCTCCGACACGGCGAAGACGCCGACGAGTGCCGGGATCGGCTCGATCCCGCCCAGCAGGTCCGTGACCCCGAAGGTGAAGCGCGGCAGGCCGGCCGGGTTCTCCATGCCGATGCAGGACACGAGCAGGCCGAGCAGCATCCCGGCGATCGCCTTCACGGGCGAGGAGCGCGCCACCAGCGTCGCGCACATCAGCCCCAGCGCGGCGAGCCAGAAGTATTCGAAGGTCGAGAAGCCGAGCGCGAACTCCGCCAGGATCGGGGCCATCACCACCAGCGACGCCGTGCCAATGATGCCGCCGAGCGCGCTGAACCAGAGGCAGATGCCGAGCGCGGTCTCGGCCTCGCCCTTGCGGGTCATGGCATAGGCCTCGTCCGTATAGGCGGCCGAGGCCGGCGTGCCGGGGATGCGCAGCAGGCAGCCCGGGATGTCGCCGGAGAAGATCGCCATCGCGGAGGCCGTGATGATGGTCGCGATGGCCGCGATCGGCGACAGATAGAACGTGATCGGGACGAGAAGCGCGGTCGCCATGGTGGCGGAAAGGCCGGGCAGGGCTCCGACCACGAGGCCGTAGATGGCGGAGAGCAGGATCGCCAGGAGCACGTCCGGCTGCGCCACCATCCGGGCGGCTTCGATGAACGCGTCCATTCGGGGCTACCAGGGCATGGGCAGGAGGCCCGCTGGGAGCGGCACCCGGAGGAGCTTGAAGAAGGCGAGGTGCAGCAGCGGCGGCGCGATCAGCGCGAGCGGCACCGCGATCCGCCAGCCCGCCCCGAGCGCCCGCGACAGCGCGAGCGCCACGATCGCGGCGGTTGCGATGAAGCCGAGGCTTTCGACCGCGAAGTAGTAGAAGAACAGGAGCGCCGGCGGCAGCAGGGCTCGCAGGCCATAGAGCGGGTGGCGTGCCGCCGGCGATTCCGGCGGCGCCAAGTCCGCGACCGCTGCCTCGGCCTCCTCCTCGAAGGTGTGGCCGATCCCGAGCGCGATCAGCGCGCCGCAGATCACGAGCCCGATGCCGACCACGAGCGGAAAGACGTTGGGCCCGACCTGCTGGCCGGGAACCGGCGGCAGGAGCGAACCGGCATAGGCCGCGACAGCTCCCAACGCGGCGATGAAGGTGCCCGTGATGCGGTCGGAGAGCTGCATCGGGTCAGGCCACGCCGAAGCGGACCTGCCCTCCCGAGGGGCCCGCGCGGGCGGCCGTGTCAGCCGCTCCAAGGCGGGAACGATCGGCTGTTCGGCCGACGAGCCGTCCTACCCTCACGTCGTCCTCCAGACGCTCCCTTGTGGCGGGAGCTTTCGGCGCAGTCTGGAGGGCGCGGTCACGGGCGGTGAAGCAGGCTTGGTGTGCCTCCGGGCCCGTTCGCCGGATTTCTCAGGGCTGGTAGCGCATCCCGAGGAGAAACACGTTGGCCGTGTAGCTCGATCCGGCGATCGAGCTGTTCAGCCGCTCCCAGTTGTAGCTCGCCCGCACGGCGACGGAGCGGGTCAGCTTCCAGTTGGCGCGCACCAGCGCGCCGTAGCCGCGCTCGTGGATCGGCGCGCCCTGGTAATCGTAATCCGACACCGTGAGCCCGCCCGTGACGATCAGGTTGCGCCGCAGCGCGTGCGACAGCTCGAGCAGGCCGCGCACGGTCCGAACACCGGTCGCGTTCGCGACGCTGGTTTCGTCCACGGTGGCCTGGGCGGTGGCCTTGATGGTGGTCAGCGGCGTCATGGCCCAGACGAGCGAGGCATCGACGAGGGGGCTCGTCAGGTCGCCCAGGCGTGGGTCGTCGTAGCGCCGGTTGATCGCGCCCGCGGCGATCTCGCCCGTGATCAGGCGCGTGATCTCGAACGTGGACCCGGCCCGCCCGCCGAACCCGTCGGAGCTGCGGGCGTAGCCGGCATTGTCGAGCCGGCGATCGTAGACGCGGGTGTCCGCGAGCGCCTCGAGAAACGGAATGAAGCCAGGCGAGAGCTCGTAGCCGAGGCGGCCGCGAACGCCGTATTGCGTGATGTTGCGGTCGCTCTGGTCGATCAGGATGCCGCCCGGCGTGCTCGCATTCTCGTAATCGGTGCGGTCGATCGTGCCCTGGAGGGACGCGACAAGGCGGTTGAAGCGCTGGGTCACCCCGAGCGTGCCGCCTTCGCTGAAGACGAGCGGCCGTGTCCTCACGGGTGAGAGCAGATCGGGGCTGTCCGGCCGCTGCGTGTCGATGAGGTAGCGCCCTTCGACATTGACCTGGGTGTCGCGAAGCACGTCCACCCGCAGG
>JAQGJZ010000023.1 GCA_028290385.1 Enterovirga sp. | reverse complement strand
CGCTGGTCGGCAACCCGGATGTCGAGACGGCGCTCGCCGCCTACGAGACCGGGCGGCGCGAGGAGGTCGAGAAGACGCAGCACGCGGCGGACGTCTCGCTCGTCTGGTTCGAGCATGTCGACCGTTTCTGGGATTTCGACCCCGTCCAGTTCGCCTTCGGGGTGATGACGCGCTCAAAGGCGATCACTTACGACAACCTGCGCCTGCGCGCGCCGGACTTCGTGGACCAGGTGGACCGCGCCTTTGCGGAAGGCGTGCGCCGCGCCGGTTTCGACGTGAATGTCGACAAGCCGGTCGTGCCGATGTTCCAGCCCTTCAGGCTGCGCGAGATGCGGATCGAGAACCGCGCCGTCCTTTCCCCGATGTGCATGTACTGCGCACAGGAGGGCGTGCCCGGCGATTGGCACCTTGTCCATTACGGCGCGCGCGCGGTCGGCGGGCCCGGGCTGCTCTTCACGGAGATGACCTGCGTCGGCCGCGACGCCCGCATCACGCCCGGCTGCACCGGCCTCTGGAACGACGAGCAGGAGGCCGCCTGGGCGCGGATCGTCGCGTTTGTCCACGCGAACTCGGCCGCCAAGATCTGCCTGCAGCTCGGCCATGCCGGCCGCAAGGGCGCGACCAAGCTGATGTGGGACGGCATGGACCGGCCGCTCGAGGAGGGCGGCTGGGAGGTCCTGTCGGCCTCCCCCCTACCCTATTATCCGGACAGCCAGGTGCCGCGCGAAATGACCCGCGCGGACATGGATCGGGTCAAGGCGGAGTTCGTCCAGGCCGTCGCGCGCGCCGAGCGGGTCGGCTTCGACATGATCGAGATGCACGCCGCGCACGGCTACCTGCTGGCGAGCTTCCTGTCTCCGCTCACCAACCGGCGCACCGACGCCTATGGCGGCTCGCTCGAAAACCGCATCTGCTTCCCGCTCGAGGTCTTCACGGCGATGCGGGAGGCGTGGCCGGCCCACAAGCCGATGTCCGTCCGGCTCTCGGCGACCGACTGGACGGAAGGCGGGCTGACGCCGGAGGATTCCGTCGCGATCGCCCGCGCGTTTGCCCAGGCCGGCGTCGACCTTGTCGACGTGTCGACCGGCCAGACCGTCCGGGAGGCGCGGCCGGTTTATGGCCGCATGTTCCAGACGCCCTTCTCCGACCAGATCCGCAACGAGGCGAAGGTCGCCACCATGTGCGTCGGCAACATCACCACCGCCGACCAGGTGAACACGATCTTGGCCGCCGGCCGGGCGGACCTCGTGGCGCTCGGGCGCCCGCACCTCGTCGATCCCGGCTTCACCCTGAAAGCCGCCGCCTGGTACGGCGCGGCCGCCATCCACTGCCCGCCGCAATACGCGCCCGGCAAGGACCAGATTTTCAGGAACAGCGTGCGCGAGCGCGCCGACCTCGACGACCTGAAGCTCCGGGGCAAGCCGAAGACGCGCGCCGAACTCGACCCCGGCCGCAACGCCCCGCTTGCGGCAGAGTGAAGGGCGGGCCACGTTGTGGCCGTCGGCAAAGTCAGGGTGCGCAGATGACGGATGTCGCCGTGCTGGAACGGAGAGTGACCGCGCTGGAGCAGGAGGTCGAGGGCGAGAAGCTCGTGACCCGCCACATCCTGGAGCAGACCCGGCTCAACGCGGACGATCTGGCGGCCATCAAGGCCCGCCTTGCCAATCATGATCGTCGCTTCGACAGCCATGACGCGCGTTTCGACAAGCTCGACGCACGTTTCGACCGGCTCGACGCTGATCTCCGCAGCCTTCGCGCCGATCTCCCCAAGATGGTTGCCGAAACGCTGCGGGAGGTTCTCCGCGAGCGCGACCGTTAAGGCCCGATCACGGCGCGCCCGGCTGGTCGAAGCGGCCTGCTACCGCCCCGGATCGAACCCGCCATAACCCTGCATGCCCGCCGGCCCCGACGATTGGTTCGTCGGGAAGAAGCGGCGGCTCGGGGCCTGGGCCGGCCTGACCTCGCGCCCCTGGGGGGCCGCGACGTCGATCTGCCCGGAGGCGTTCGTGCGACGGGTCTCGCGCACGGCCTCGCCGCGCCGGCCGCGCGGCTCGCGCTCCGGTCGCGAAGCGACAACGGGGGCGTCCTCGCCCTCCTTCTGCTCGGCGATGACCGAGGTGCCGCCCTTACAATCGGTCAGCCACACGTCATAGACCGCGTGCTCGATCGCGTGCAGGCCGGGGCTCGCCACGAACATCCAGCCCGTGAAGATCCGCCGATAGGTGTTCTCGAGGGTGACCTCGTCCACCTCGATAAAGGCGTCGGTCTGCGGGCTCTCGGTCGCCGGGCGCGAATAGCAGACGCGCGGCGTGATCTGCAGCGCGCCAAACTGCACCGTCTCGTCGACGGCCACCTCGAACGAGATGATGCGGCCGGTGATCTTGTCGAGCCCGTTGAAGACGGCCATCGGGTTCTTGATCTTGTCGGCCGAGGCCGGCGCGGCCGCGAGAGCTCCGACAAGCGCGGCCAAGCCCGCCGCTGTCGCGATTCTGATCTGCCGCATCGATGGGTCGCTAGCTCTGCCGCTTGATCTCGATTTCGAGGAACGCGAAGGGCTTGCCCGACCCGTTCACCACGTTGTGTTCCACCCCCTCGGGACGAAAGTAAGGCTTGGCAAAGCCGAGCGGCGCCTCGCGCACCACGTCTCCGGGCTCCTCCAGGATCAGCTTTCCGTCCGCCAGGGGCACCACGAGGTAATCGTGCCCGTGCCGATGCCAGCCGGTCTCCGCACCCTCGGCGAAGCTCCACTTGGTCACCACGAGCTGGTCGTTCTCGACCATCACCTCGGGAACCGCTTTTTCGCGCGCCATCGAATTCATCCTGCCTGCGACTGACGCATACCGACGCCATGGGTTCCCGGATGGGCTTCCGGCCGCGGCACGTCGCGCCCGTCCGGCGACTTGCCGTCCGCGTCGTGCCCGGTCGGCGCCCAGCCGTCGGGCGACCACGCCACATAGTCGCCCGTCGCGGGCGGGCGCTCGCCGGCCGACAGGGTCGAGCCCTGCGGACGGTAGGCTCCGGGGGAACCGGTGCTGTTGGGCAGGTAGGGCTTTTCCCACTCGCGCACGACCCAGTTCTGCTCGGTCGGCGGGATATCGTGGGTATGCGCAAGCCAGCCGCGCCAGCCGGGCGGGACCTTCGAAGCCTCGGCCTCGCCGTTATAGATGACCCAGCGGCGCTCGGGCCCGATCGACGGATCGATCGTGTGGCCGACCGCGCGATAATAGGTGTTGCCGAACTGGTCGGTGCCGACGAACTGGCCCTTGCGGCGCGTGTACAGCCACGTGCCCCACGTCTGGCCGTTCCACCACGTGAAGGTGCGGGTCAGGAATTCTTTGAGCGTCATGAGCCAGATCGCGTTTCGCGACATATGACGACGCGGGCGCGCGCTGTCCAGGACGGCGGCGCGGCTGGAGCCGATCGGGCGCCGAGTCGCCGCCGGACGCACAGCTTTGGGGTGCCGGCCGTTCCCCAGCGGACTTAGGGCCGCCTCGCCCCCAGGGTGCGAGGCGGATTGTCCACAACCCCGCACGCCCCGAAACGCAACGAATCTCAGGCTGTTAGCGGCTTCTTAACAGGTCCGCCGGCGACCACTATATGTCGTGTCTGCGAGGCCACTCGGACCCAGATTTGGGGAAAAGTGTCATGTTTGCATCTTGTCGGTTCGTCACGACTCGGGATAGCTCATTCTTGTCTGAGGACGGCCGGGGGCCGGCCGACAGGCGACCCTCTGTCTTCTCGTCACGGACGACCCGGTCACGGCCATAGCGCTGGGGATCGCGGGATCGTGCGCGCCGGCGAAAGGCGCTGAGCGGGGCAACTTCGCGATCCGGTCGGGGCGCCGGACGTGTGCACGGGGACTTGGGATGCGGATCGAGCGGCGACACACGACGGCCAACACTTCGCCCTACGCGGCGATCCCGTTCCGGAAGACCGTGAGCGAGATCAAGAACCCCGACGGGTCGGTGGTCTTCCGTCTCGACGGCATCGAGGTGCCCGAGGCGTGGTCGCAGGTCGCCGCTGACGTCCTGGCGCAGAAGTATTTCCGCAAGGCCGGCGTCCCGGCCCGCCTGAAGAAGGTCGAGGAGAACGCGGTCCCGTCCTGGCTGTGGCGCTCCGTTCCCGACGAGGACGCGCTGGCCGAGCTGCCCGCCGCCGAGCGCTTCATCTCCGAAATCTCCGCCACGCAGGTGTTCGACCGCCTCGCCGGCTGCTGGACCTATTGGGGCTGGAAAGGCCGCTACTTCACGTCCGAGGAGGATGCGCGCGCGTTCTTCGACGAGTTGCGCTTCATGCTGGCCGCGCAGATGTGCGCGCCGAACTCGCCGCAATGGTTCAACACCGGCCTGCACTGGGCCTATGGCATCGACGGCCCCGGCCAGGGCCATTTTTATGTCGACCCCTTCACGGGCAAGCTGACCCCGTCGGAATCCGCCTACGAGCACCCACAGCCGCATGCCTGCTTCATCCAGGGCGTCGAGGACGACCTGGTGAACGAGGGCGGCATCATGGACCTGTGGGTCCGCGAGGCGCGCCTGTTCAAATACGGCTCGGGCACGGGCTCCAACTTCTCCCGCCTGCGCGGCGAGGGTGAGCGGCTGTCGGGCGGCGGGCGCTCGTCCGG
>JAQGJZ010000521.1 GCA_028290385.1 Enterovirga sp. | reverse complement strand
CGCAAATCACATCGCTGTGCAAACCCGCGAGATTTTTTGCAGCGCCTGCACATGGAATGAGCTTTCCCCTTGAGAAAGGATCGCTTAGAGTCGCAACATAGCATGGTGACATAGCTATCTAACCGCTGCGACTGGATCGGGTGGGATGCCGGATTTCGAGATATCGGCGAGGGTGAATGGCGAGGGCGTCAGGCGTCGCGTAAAGGCGCGCCAGAGCCTGGCCGATTTTCTCCGTGACGATCTTGGACTGACGGCCACGCATCTCGGATGCGAGCACGGCGTCTGCGGCGCGTGCACAATCATCGTAGATGGCGAGATCGTGCGCTCCTGCCTCTACTTGGCCGCGCAGATCGACGGTCGCGATGTCGAGACGCTCGAAGGTTTGTCGGACCGCGGCGAGCTTTCCGAGCTTCAGGCGGCTTTCCTGGCGCGCAATGCCGCCCAGTGCGGCTTCTGCACACCCGGCATGCTGATCACGGCGCGCGATCTCCTGTCCCGGAGCCCAAACCCGGACAGGGCCGAGATCCGCGATCACCTGTCCGGAAATCTCTGCCGCTGCACGGGCTATCAGGCGATCGTCGAGGCCGTGCTGGATGCGGCCGAGAGCGCCGGAAAGGTCCCGGCATGAGCCTCGCCCAGGCGACAAGCTCTCAGGGCGCGTCCGCCCGCATTGGCGACGCCGCGCCGCGCCCCGACCTGATGCGGCTGCTGCGCGGCCGCGGGCGATACGTCGCCGACATATCCCTGCCGCGCATGGGCCATCTGGCGTTTCTGCGCAGCCCGCATGCGCATGCCCGCATCGTCGAAATCGATGCCAACGCGGCGCGGCGCGCGCCGGGCGTCATCGCGGTTATCGCCGGGGCGGATCTGGTGCCCGAATGTGCGCCGCTCGTCGGGGTGTCCGCCAACCGCTCGGGCCACAAGGCGCCGCCGCAATACCCGATGGCCGTGGACACCGTGTTCTGGCAGGGCCAGCCGGTCGTCGCGGTCGTCGCCGCCTCGCGAGCCGAGGCCGAGGACGCGCTCGACCTGATCGCGGTCGAGTGGAATGACCTGCCGCCGATCCTCGACGGCGCGGGGGCACTCGCGGGCGACGCGAGCCCGATGCACGAGGCGCTGCGGAGCAACGTCGCCTACGAGCACAGGATCGAGACCGGCGATCCGGGCACCGCGTTCGCCGAGGCCGAGCACAGGATCGCGCAGCGCTTCGTCTTCAACCGCCAGACGGGCGTCACGCTCGAGCCGCGCGGGCTGATCGCCAGTTTCGATCCGGGCTCCGAGAGCCTGACCGTGTACCACTCGCACCAGTCGCCGTTTCAGATGCAGGAGGTGTTCTGCCGCCACCTCGGGCTGCCGGAGAACAAGGTCCGGGTGATCGCGCCGGACGTCGGTGGCGGCTTCGGCATCAAGATCAACGTGTATGCGGAGGAGGTCGCAGTCGCGGCGATCAGCCGGATGCTGCGGCGTCCGGTGAAGTTCTGCGCCGACCGGCTCGAATCCTTCGTGTCCGACGTCCATGTCCGCGACCACGATTTCACGGCCGAGATCGCGTTCGCCTCGGACGGGCGGATCCACGCGATGGCCGTCGACGATGTGTCCTGCATCGGGCCCTTCGGCATGCATCTTCGGTTCAACATCGCCGAAAGCATGATGCTGCTGACCAACATGGGCGCGCCCTATGTGTTCGAGCATTACCGGGGGCACACCCGCAACGTCTTCGTGAACAAGAACCTGATCGGGATGTTTCGGGGCGTCGGCATCCCGCTCTCCTGCGTCGCGACGGAGTTGCTCGTCGATCAGGCCGCGAAGCGCATCGGCATGGATCCGGTCGCGTTCCGGCGGCAGAACTACCGCAAGCCGCGCGATCTTCCCTGCGTCACGCCCGCGGGCACCAAGCTCTCGAACATGGCGCTCGAGACCTGCCTCGACCGCCTTACAGATCTCATGGGCTACGACGCCCTGCGAGCCGAGCAGGCGCGCCTTCGCAAGGACGGCATCTATCGCGGCATCGGGATCAGCACCTATGTCGAGCCGACCGCCTATGGCCCGCTCTATTATGGGCCGACCGGCGCCTCGGTGACGTCGCAGGACGGCTGTTCGCTGCGGCTCGAGCCGAGCGGGGCGATCCGCTGCGTGACCAGCATCACCGACCAGGGCCAGGGCACGCTCACTGCCGTGGCGCAGATCGTGGCCGAGACGCTCGGCGTCTCGATGGATTCGATCGACCTCATCTCGGGCGACAGCGCCACCTCGACCTATGGCGGCGGCGCCTGGGCGTCGCGCGGCGTCGTTTGCGGCGGTGAGGCGGCCCTCAAGGCCGCGCGCGATCTCGCGGCCAACGTCCTCGCCATCGCGGCCGCGATCACGCAGGCCTCGCCGTCGGATCTCGCGCTCGCCAACGGCAGCGTCGTCGACCGGCGCAGCGGCACGGCCGTGATCTCGCTCGCCGAGGTCGCACGCATCGGGTATTTCCGGCAGGACACGCTGCCGCGCGATCTCGACGTGCAATTGATGGTGACGCGCAGCCACGTCGCCAACCACAACACCTATTACACGACGAGCGGGGTCCAGGCGTCCTACCTGGAGATCGACCCCGAGACGGGCTTTGTTCGGCTTCTCGGCCACTGGGCCGTGTCCGATTGCGGCCGGGTGATCAATCCCGGCCTCGTGGACGAGCAGATCCGGGGCGGGATCGTCCAGGGCATCGGGGCCGTCCTCTACGAGGAATGCGTCTACGACGACGCCGGCAACATGACGAATGCGAGCCTCGCCGACTACCTCGTGCCGATGGCGTGCGAGATGCCGGACATCCAGGTCGCGCGCGTGGAAACCCACGAGAGCTCGACCGAGCTCGGCGCCAAGGGCGTCGGCGAGGCGGGCCTGATCGGCGCCATGGGTGCGCTCTGGGTTGCGGCCAACGATGCGCTGGAGCCGCTTGGCGCAACGATCCTCGAACAGCCCTTCACCCCCGAGCGCGTGCTCGACGCGATCGCGGCCGGCGGACAACCCACGACATCGCTCAAGGAGTACCGGTCATGAAGGTCGTCGGGGCTCTCGCCCTTTCCCTCGGGTATCTGATCGCCCCCGCCGCGCATGCGGCCGAGACCGTGAAAGTCGGGCTCGTCACCACGCTGTCCGGCCCGGGCGGCGTCATGGGGCGCCACCACAAGGACGGTGCGGACCTGGCCCTCGAGGAACTCGGCGGCAAACTCGGCGGCGCTCCGGCCGAGATCCTCTACGGAGACGACCAGCAGAAGCCCGATGTCGGCCGGCAGGTCGTCGACGGCATGCTGAAGCGCGACAAGGTGAAGTTCATCACCGGCATCGTGTTCTCGAACGTGCTGCTCGCGGTTCAGAAGCCGATCATCAACGCGGGCGCGATCCTGGTCGCGGCGAGCGGCGGGCCGAGCGAGACCGCGGGCGAGCAATGCTCGCCGAACATCTTCTCCACCTCCTGGCAGAACGACCAGGCCCCGGAGGCAATGGGCGCCTACATGCGCGACCAGAAGATTTCGGACGTCGTCATCATGGCGCCGAACTACGCCGCCGGCAAAGACATGCTGGCCGGATTCAAGCGCAATTTCGACGGCAAGATCCTCGCCGAGATCTACACCAACTTCACCCAGGCCGATTACCAGTCGGAGCTGTCACAGATCCGCTCGCTCAACCCGAAGGCCGTGTTCGTCTTCTATCCGGGCGGGCTCGGCATTCAGTTCGTGAAGCAATACGCGCAGACCGGCCTGCAGGGTAAAATTCCGCTCTTCTCGGTTTATACGCAGAACGAAACGACCCTGCCTGCCCTCGGCGCGGCCGCAGACGGAAACTTCGAGGCGGGTTTCTGGTCGCCGGATGTGAAAAACCCGGTCAACGAGGCCTTCGTGGCCGCGTTCCAGAAGAAGTACGGCTATGTCCCGTCCGAATATGCGGCCGCGAGCTATGACGCGATCCGGCTCATCGACAGCGGACTGAAAGCCACGGGCGGGGCGACAACCGACACGGCCGCGATCATCCGCGGGCTCGAGACGGCCGAGCTGAAGTCGGTCCGGGGCGCGTTCAAGCTGAACACCAACCACTTCCCGGTCCAGGATTTCTACCTGTTCAAGCTGGCCAAGCGCGACGGGACCGACACGATGTACCGCAAGATGGAGCGGGTCATCCTGCCGGCTCATGCCGACTTCTATGCCAAGAACTGCTCGATGAAATGATCGCGCCGAGATCGCGTGCCATCACGACGCCGCGCGAGATCCGGCCTCCCTGTGCCAAACCCGAATACCGGCCATGATCTCTCTTCTGCTGATCGAGCAGGCGCTGAACGGCGTCCAATTCGGCATCATGCTGTTCCTGATCGCGGCCGGCCTGACGCTGGTGTTCGGGATCATGAACCTGATCAACCTGGCGCACGGGGTCCTCTACATGGTCGGCGCGTATATCTGCGCCTCCGTGACCCAGGCGAGCGGGTCCTTTCTGCAGGGGGCTGCCGCCGCGCTCGTCGGCACGCTGATCATCGGCGTACTCATCGAGCTCGGGGTGTTTCGCCGGCTTTATACGCGGACCCATCTCGACCAGGTGCTGGCCACCTTCGGCGTGACGCTGTTCTTCAACGAGTTCGTCCGCATCGTCTGGGGGCCTGCGGCGCTCTACGCGGCCGTGCCCCCGTTCCTGGCCGGGCAGGTGCAACTGCTGCCGGGGCTGTCCTTCCCGGCCTACCGGGTCGCCATCATGGTGGCGGGGCTGTGCGCTGCAGCGGCCCTCTACGCCGTGATCACCTATACGCGTCTCGGAATGCTCATCCGGGCAGGCGCGAGCAACCGCGTGATGGTCGCGGCGCTCGGGGTCAACATCAAGCTCCTCTACACCGTCGTGTTCGGTGTCGGGGCCGCGCTTGCCGGCTTCGCGGGCTTGATGGCGGGTCCGCTGCTGACGGTGGAATCCGGGATGGGCAGCGACATGCTGATCCTGTCGCTCGTGGTCATCACCATCGGCGGGGTCGGGTCGATCCGGGGCGCGCTCGTCGCCTCCCTGCTGGTCGGCATCGTCGACGCGATGGGCCGCTCGCTGCTCCGCCCGGCATTGGCCGGTCTCATGTCCCAGAGCGCCGCCGACAACGCCGCCCCGGCCATCGCCTCCATGCTTGTCTACGTGCTGATGGCGCTGGTGCTCCTCCTGAGGCCGCAGGGCCTGTTTCCGCCGCTCACCCGCTGATCGATCAGATGCTCACCTCGGCTTCACGACACGGATTGGCGACGCTCCTGCTGCTCGTCGCGCTGGCCCTGCTGCCGCCGGCGCTGAACGCGCTCGGCGAGCCGTTCTATATCGGCCTCGGCACCCGGGTCCTGATCTTCGCGATCGCGGCGGTGAGCCTCGATCTCATCCTGGGCTATGGCGGGATGGTGAGCCTCGGCCACGCGGCGTATCTCGGCGTCGGCGCCTACACGGTCGGCATCCTGTCCTTCTACGGGGTTCAGAACGGCTTCGTGCACTTTCTGTCCGCGGCCGCGATCTCTGCGCTCGTGGCGCTAGCCATCGGGGCAAATTCGGTCAGGACGACCGGGATCCACTTCATCATGATCTCGCTCGCCTTCGGCCAGATGCTCTACTACCTGGCCGTCAGCGTGAGCCAGTTCGGCGGCGACGATGGCCTCAACATCGACGCGCAGAGCGCGTTTGGGGGGCTCGATCTCGGCGATCCGACCTCGCTCTACTACGTGAGTTTCTGCATCCTGGTCGTCGTCCTGTTCGGGCTCGACCGGCTGGTCAATTCCCGCTTCGGGATGGTGCTGCGCGCCGTCAAATCCAACGAGCCGCGGGTGCGCACGATCGGCTTCTCGCCCTATCGCTACAAGCTGACGGCCTTTGTCATCTCGGGGACGATCTGCGGCATCGCGGGCGCTCTGCTGGCCAACCAGAACCTCTTCATCTCCCCGGCCAGCATGCATTGGGGGCGCTCCGGCGAGATCCTGATCATGACCATCCTGGGCGGGATGGGCACCCTCTCGGGCGCGGTGGTCGGCTCGGTGGTCTACATCTCGCTCGAATACTTCCTGTCGCGCCTGACGGAACACTGGCAGGCCGTCATGGGGCCGCTCATCGTGCTCGTCGTCCTGTTCGCCGGCGGCGGCCTCGTGGCCCTCCTGGCCGGGCGCCGCGTAGCCGGGGCGGGGTCACGATGAGCGCGCCCATTCTGGCCGTCCAGGATCTCTGCCTGCGCTTCGGCGGGCTGATCGCCACCAACAACGTCAGCTTCTCCGTAAAGCCAGACGAGTTGCACGCGATCATCGGCCCGAACGGGGCCGGCAAGTCCACCTTGATCGCGCAGCTTGCCGGGGACCGGCTGCCCGATTCCGGGCAGATCCTGCTCGGCGGCGCGGACGTCACGGGTTTGCCGTCCCATGCGCGGGCGCAGCGCGGGCTCGGCCGCTCCTTCCAGATCACGAGCGTGTTCTCCGAATTCACCACGCTCGCGAACGTGGCGCTCGCCGTGCAGGCCGGCGCCGGCTCCAGCTTCCGGTTCTGGAAACGCGCGGCGCGCGAGCACGCGCTCGTCGAGCCCGCCCGCGCGATCCTGGACCGGGTCGGCCTGTCGCACCGGGCGGACGTCCCGGCCGGCGCGCTGGCGCATGGCGAAAAGCGCGCCCTCGAACTCGGCATCGCGCTTGCGCGCCGGCCCAGGCTGCTTCTGCTCGACGAGCCGATGGCCGGGATGGGCCCGGAGGAGGCGGCCCGCATGGTGGAACTGCTGGCGGCCCTGAAGGGCTCGCTGGCCATGGTGCTGGTGGAGCACGACATGGACGCCGTGTTCAGACTGGCAGATCGGATCTCTGTCCTGGTCTATGGCCGCCTGATCGCGACCGGCTCGCCCGAGGAGACACGCTCCAACCCGGAGGTGCGGCAGGCCTATCTCGGAGAAGACGAGTGACGATGCTCGACATCTCCGGGCTCAGCGCCGGCTACGACGGAAGCCAGGTCCTGTTCGAGGTCGACCTGAGCATCGCGCGCGGTGAGGTCGTCACGCTGCTCGGCCGCAACGGGATGGGGAAGTCCACGCTGATCAACACCATCGCGGGGATCCTGCGCCCCTCCGCCGGCCAGATCCGGTTCGACGGCGCGGTCATCAAGGGGCTGCCCAGCTACCGCGTGGCACGGCATGGGATCGGGCTGGTCCCGGAAGGCCGGCAGGTGTTCCCGAACCTGACCGTGAGGGAGAACCTGTGCGCGACGGCAGCGGATCGGTTCGGCCAGACGAAGCCCTGGACCATCGAGGCCGTACTCGAGCTGTTCCCGGGTCTTTCGCCCCGTCTCGAGAGCCCCGGTCGCCTGCTGTCGGGTGGCGAGCAGCAGATGGTCGCGATCGGCCGCGCCCTCCTGACCAATCCCAAGCTGCTGATCCTGGACGAGGCCACGGAGGGCCTTGCGCCGCTGGTGCGCGAGGAAATCTGGCGCTGCATCGAGCGGGTCAAGGCGATGGGCCAGGCCATTCTCATCACCGACAAGAACGTGAAAGCGCTCTCCCGGATCGCCGACCGCCACTACTTTCTCGAGAAGGGCCGGATCGCACTGTGCTGCGGCTCCGGGGCGCTTCTCGACAATCCGGAACTCAGGCAGCGGTATCTGGGGGTGTGATGAGGTCCGATCCCGTGCAACCTGAGCGCTTGGCCGGAACCGGGCCGGTTCAACCGGAGGCGGGCGCCGTCGCGCCCGCAATGTCCGGCGCGTATATCAGCGTCCGGGAGGTCTCGAAGGTCTATGGCCGCGGGCGCGACCGGGTCGAGGCGGTGCACCGGGCGAGCTTCGACGTCCCGAAAGGTCAGTTCGTGGCGATCCTCGGCCCGAGCGGCTGCGGAAAGAGCACGCTCCTGATGATGTGCGCCGGCCTGGAGCACGTCTCGTCCGGACGCATCGCGATCGGACCGCGCACCGTGGACGGTCCGAGCCGCGACATCGGCATCATGTTCCAGGACCCGACGCTTCTTCCCTGGAAGACGGCGCTCCAGAACGTGCTCTTCCCGATCCACATCATGGGGTTGCGCAAGGCCGAGCATGCCGAGCGCGCTGGCGACCTCCTGCGGCTCGTCGGTCTGGCCGGGTTCGAGGACAAGAAGCCTCACCAGCTCTCGGGCGGCATGCGCCAGCGCGTTGCGATCTGCCGCGCGCTCATCTCCGATCCCGACATCCTGCTCATGGATGAGCCGTTCTCCGCGCTCGACGCGATCAGCCGCGACGAGATGAACGTGCTGCTGCTGGACATCTGGCAGCGCTATTCGAAGACGGGCCTGTTCGTCACCCACAGCATCCGCGAGGCGGTTCTTCTGGCCGACCGTGTTCTCGTGATGCGGCGACGGCCAGCCGCCGTCGTCGAGGACATCATGATCCCGTTCGAGCGGCCGCGAAGGCCGGAACTCGGCGATACACGCGAGTTCGTCGAGCTCTGCGCGATGCTGCGGCGGCACATCGAGAGCCAGACATGACGATCCGGGCGGACGGCAGCCGGCCCGCCTCCGTCGTTGAGGCGGTCGCACTCCCGGTGCTCACCGGCCTCGCCGTCTTCGCCCTCTGGCAGTTCGGCACCTCGTCCTTCGGGGTCTCCGAGGTGCTTCTGCCGCCCCCGACCGCGATCGCGGCGCGCTTTCGCGACCTCCTCCCGACGCTGCTCGTGCATACCGGGGCGACGGCGGGCGAGATCGCGCTCGCGTCGGGTGTGGCGTTGGGCGGAGGCGCGATCCTGGCCGGGCTGCTGACGCTCAGCCCGGGCCTTTATGGCGCCCTCATGCCGACAATCGTGCTGTTTCAGATCATTCCGAAGATCGCGCTGGCGCCGTTGTTCGTCTTCTGGCTCGGTATCGGCTCGCCCTCGCGCTTGGTCTTTGCCATCTTTCTGAGCTTCTTCCCCGTGCTGGTGTCGACGGCTGCAGGCCTGCAACTCGCAGGCAGCGAGGCGGTCCGCCTGTGTCGCAGCCTCGGGGCGACGCGCTGGCAGATCCTGCGCGACGTGCGCATCCCGTCCGCGGCCGAGCATTTCTTCAGCGGCGCCAAGGTGACCGTGACGCTGGCCGTGATCGGCGTGATCGCGAGCGAGTTCATTTCGGCAAAGCAGGGCCTCGGCTACTTCATCCTTCTGGCGAGCTCTCGGGCCGACACCTCCGCGGTGTTCGCGGCGCTCACCATGCTCTGCATCATTGGTCTCGGCTTCTATCTCTGCGTCCTCGCTGCGGAGCGCGCGGTGCTGCGGGCGCTCTATGGCTAGGCGGCGCCGCGTTCACGGTCTTCGGGACACCGTTTCTGACCACCGGCCCATAGAGGGCTCACGAGGGAGTTCAATCCAATGAAGTCTGCCCCGCCCGTCTCACGCCGGACCATCCTGGCCGGTGCCTCCGCGGCTGCTGCCGCGAGCGCATTCTCGTTCCCCCGCCCGGCGCTCGCCGCGACCCGGACGGTGCGCTTCACGCTGCCCTGGCTCGCCCAGGGCAACTCCGCCTACACGTATGTCGGCCGGGCCAAAGGGTTCTTCGCCAAGCGCGGCATCAACCTCGAGATCGCGCGCGGCTTCGGTTCGCTCGCGGCCGCGCAGGCGGTCGGCAACGGCCAGTTCGAGTTCGGCACGATGCTGGCGACGCCCCTGATCCTCACGGCCGCCCAAGGCATGCCGCTCGCGATGGTTGCGACCATCGACTACGAATCCACGATGGGCGTGGGCGTCCTGAGCGGGTCGTCGGTCGCGTCGGGCAAGGACCTCGCGGGCAAGAAGGTCGCGGCCGTCCCGAGCTCGGGCGAGTACCCGTTCTTTGCGCCCTATGCGCGCCTGGCCGGGATCGACCCCGCCTCCGTCGACATGGTCAATGTGGATCCGAAGATCCTGGAGCGGACGCTGATCGACCGCCAGGTCGATGCCATCGTGGGGGTCGCGAGCGCGAGCCTTCCGGTGCTCATGTCGCAGAAGCAGGACGTGCGCTGGATGCTGTTCAGCAAAGCGGGACTTGCGATGTTCGGGCAGGCGGTCGCGACCCGGGAAGATGTCATCAAGCGCGATCCGGCCCTTGTCGGCGCCATGGTCGAGGGCCTGATGGAATCGCTCGCCTACACGCTCGTGAATCCGGACGAGTCGATCGAGATCTTCCTCAAGGAGGTGCCGGAGATCTCCCTAAACCCGAACGGCAAGGCGTTCGCCCAGCTCGGCATGGGGCTGTCGCACTATTGCACCAGCAAGCCGGAGGCGAAGACGCACGGCCTCGGTTGGGGCAGCCGGGCGCTCTACGACCAGATGGTCGATCTCGTGCTCAAATACCTCAGCGGACCGAACGTGAAGCAGCCCTCGCCGGGCGTGTTCCACGACGAGTTCGGCGGCACCGTGAAACTGACCGATGCGCAATGGGCCGCCGTGGACGCGCGCATCGCCAGCTTCGCCAAGCTGATGGCCTGACCGGGAGTTCGGCGTGAACGCGATCGGGAGCATCCTTCCGGCTGCCGTGCCCCGCGAGGCGACGCGGCTGCACGATGTCCTTCACGGCGCAGCCGGGTGGCTGCGCCGGATCGCGGTCGCGGTTCTGCCGAGCGTGCTGATCCTGGTGCTCTGGGAGGCGGCCGTCCGCTGGGAGGTGGTCTCGCCCGACCGCATGCCGGCGCCGTCGGCCGTCTGGGGCATTCTGGCGAGCCATCGCCAGATCCTGCTGGCCCAGAGCATCCCGACTGCGGTGGATACGGTGCTGTCGTTCGGGCTTGCCGTGGTTTGCGGCCTCGGGCTCGGAATCCTGATCGCGTCGTTTGAACGCTTCCGTCTGGCCGTCTACCCGTACGTGATCCTGTTTCAGCTCATCCCGAAGGTGGCCGTCGCGCCGCTGTTCCTCGTTTGGTTCGGGATCGGCATGCAGTCGCGCGTCGCCTTCGCCATGTTTGTGGCCTTCTTCCCGGTCCTGGTCAGCACGATCGCGGGGCTCACGGGCGCGAGTCCCTCCGCCATGCGGCTCGCCC
Organism: Enterovirga sp.; assembly: GCA_028290385.1. Taxonomy (GTDB): domain Bacteria; phylum Pseudomonadota; class Alphaproteobacteria; order Rhizobiales; family Beijerinckiaceae; genus Enterovirga. The sequence goes on along the minus strand of JAQGJZ010000521.1, from coordinate 1,372 downwards.
GGTCGCTGCGCGCTTCCCGCTCCCAGCTGCTGTTCCAGATCCAGATGCCGTACGCGATCCCGCACCTGTTCGTCGGCGCCAAGGTGGCCGCCACCATGGCCGTGCTCGGTATCGTGATCGCCGAGTTCGTGACCGCGCAATCGGGCCTCGGCTATATCATCATGTTCGGCGCCTCGGTCGGCCAGACCGCGCTGGTCTTCGCGGCCGTTGCTCTGCTCTGTGGGATCGGCCTGGCGCTGTACTGCGCGGTGGCGCTCGCCGAAGTGGCGGCGCGTCGCTGGCACGGCGGCTTCCCGGCTGCGTCGGGTTGACCACCCCGCGCGGAGCAGATTGTTGCCGCGCCCTCGGCTATACGGGATGGCGATGTTTTTCGATCCGCGACGCGTGATGCTGATGACCGATGTTGATGGCCGGGCGGTCCCGGATGGGCCCTGCGCGTCAGCCGCGAGTGTCACGATGATCGGCCTCCGGCGTCGCGACCTCGCGTCTGGCGGCCCCTCGGGACACGCGGCGATGCGCGAAACCTGCGCCAAGCCGGCCCGTCGCGCGTGACGGCATCGCGACCCGAGCGGAAGGGCGCGGTGGCGCGCAAACGGCCCGCCTCGGCCACCCGCACACCCGATCAGCCTTCGACCGAGACGGCGGTTGCGCCGGCCCCCAAACGCTCGGGGCCACGCGCGGCCGGGCGTGGCAGCACGGTCGACAACCTGCCGCCGGACGACGCCAACCTGCGCGAGTTCATTGCGGATTTCAGCGCTGCCGGGGCGCTGATGCGCCGGCTGCGGCGCAGCCTCGCCGATGCGCTCGACCTGTCCGCCGCCGAACACTCGGTGATGCTGGGCCTGTGGTATTGCGAGCGGCGCGGCACGACGAGCGTGCGCGAACTGGCCGATCATCTTCACGTCGCGGCCGCGCATGTGACCGCCGAACTCGGCAAGCTCAGCGAAGCGGGTCTGGTCGAGAAGACCCCGAACGAGGCCGACAAGCGCGCGGTCAATCTCCGCCTGACCCAGAAGGGGCACAAGCTGCTGGATCGGCTTGCCCCCATTTTGCGGGAGGTGAACCTGTCGCTGCTCGCCGGCGTGTCGCATGCCGAGATGGGGGCCGCCCAGCGGCTCCTGAAGCGCATCGTCGAGCAGGCCCCGGACGCGATCCGGGTCGCGGAATTCGCCGCCACCCTCGACCGGCACGCCCTCGCGGCCGCATCATCGACGCGATCGCACCGGGAGAAGTGACGCCCGGGAACTCGCTGCAGAGATCCCGCGGAGAAAGGCTCCCGTCCCCTAGGCGACGCGCGTGAGGGCGTTCGTGCCGCAGACGACGCGGTTTCGGCCGGCGCGCTTGGCCCGGTAGAGCGCCGCATCGGCGGCCG
>JAQGJZ010000458.1 GCA_028290385.1 Enterovirga sp. | reverse complement strand
CATTCTGCTCATCGTCGGGAGCGTTCTCGAGCCGCCCGCCGCGATCCTGATCCTTACGCCTCTCCTGACGCCTCTTGTTGCACAGGCAGGGATTGATCCCATTCAATTCGGGATCATCGTCACGGTTAACCTCGCGATAGGCATGTTCATGCCGCCGTTCGGCCTGAACCTGTTCGCCACCCACGCGCTGTTCAACGTGCCGCTTCCCAGCCTGTACCGTGGTACCTTTCCGTTCTTGGTAATCTACCTGATCGCCCTGATGCTGATCACCTACGTCCCGGCGATCACCCTTGCCCCACTCCGGCTGTTCGAAGCCGGCTAGATGGCTCAGGCCGCCTCGGGCAGCTGCCCGATGAGCTTGTCGAGCGTGATCGGGTAGTCGCGGATGCGGATGCCGGTCGCGTTGTAGACCGCGTTTGCGACCGCCGCACCGACGCCGCAGAGCCCGAGTTCGCCGACGCCCTTCGCCTTCATGGGCGAGGACATGGCGTCGGTCTCGTCCAGGAAGATCACCTCCTGGTGCGGGATGTCGGCGTGGACCGGAACTTCGTAGGCAGCGAGGTCGTGGTTCACGAAGAAGCCGCGCCGGGTGTCGACCGCCAGGTCCTCCATCAGGGCGCCGCCGACGCCCATGGTCATCGCGCCGATCACCTGGCTCCTGGCCGATTTCGGGTTGAGAATCCGGCCCGCCGCGCAGACTGCGAGCATGCGCCGGACCCGGACCTCGCCCGTATAGGAATCGACGCCCACCTCGACGAAATGGCCCGCGAAGGTGGATTGCTGCTGCTTTTCGGCGAGCTCGCCATATTCGATCTTGTCCTCGGCCGTGAGGTCGCCCGCGCTGGCGGCCTCGGCGAGCCGCGCGCTGCGGTTGCCGGCCCGGACCTCGCCGTCGGCGAACACGATGTCGGTCGAGTTGAAGCCGAGCTTTTGGGCCACAGCCTCGCGCAGCTTCATGCAGGCGGCGTAGACGCCGGCCGTGGCGTTGTTCGCGCCCCATTGCCCACCGGACCCGGCCGAGGCCGGGAAGTCGGAATCGCCGAGCCGGACCACCACCTGGTCGATCCCGACGCCCATCATCTCGGCCGCGGTCTGCGCGATGATCGTGTAGGAGCCGGTGCCGATGTCGGTCATGTCGGTCTCGACCGTCACCACCCCGCGCCCGTCCAGCCGAACGCGCGCGCCGGATTCGGCCAATAGGTTGTTGCGGAACCCGGCCGCGACGCCCATTCCGACCAGCCACTTGCCGTCCCGCGCCTGCCCGGGCCGGGCGGACCGTTTCGACCAGCCGAAGCGCTCCGCGCCGAGCTGGAGGCAGCCGACGAGGTTGCGGTGCGAGAAGGGCCGCTCCGGCTTCTCCGGATCGACCTGGGTATCGTTGCGGATCCGGAACTCGACCGGGTCGAGACCGAGCTTTTCCGCCATCTCGTCGATGGCGATCTCGAGCGCCATCATGCCCGGAGCCTCGCCGGGCGCCCGCATGGCGTTGCCCTCCGGCAGGTCGAGATGGGCGAGCTTCAACGATGTCAGGCGGTTCGCGCCCGCATAGATGAGCTTGGTCTGGTCGACCGCCGTTTCCGGCTTGCCGTCGGGCAGGTTGCCGGAGGTGCTCTCATGGGCGATCGCCGTGATCCGGCCATCCGTCCCCGCGCCGATGCGGATGCGCTGGATGGTGGCCGGCCGGTGGGTCGTGTTGTTGGCGATCAAGGGCCGCGTGAGCCCGACCTTCACCGGCCGCCCCGCCGCCTTCGCCGCGACCGCTGCGATCACCGCGTCGGCGCGAACGAACAGCTTTCCGCCGAACCCGCCGCCCACATAAGGCGAATCAAGCCGGACCTTTTCGGCCGGGATGCCGAGGATCTTGGCGACGCTGCCTCGGCCCCAGGCAATCATCTGGTTCGAGGTCCACAGGGTGAGCTTGTCGCCGTTCCACGCCGCCACCGTCGCATGGGGCTCCATGGCGGCGTGGCTTTCGTCGGGCGTCGTATAGGTCTCGTCGAGCTTGATCGGGGCGGCCGCGAAGGCCCCCTCGAAATCGCCGACGCGATCCTCGGGGCCGCCGCCGCTGCCCTCGCCGCTGTCGGACGCGACCGGCTCTGCGGACGGCGCCTCCTTGGCGAGGTCGAACTTGCCGGCCTCCGGCGCGTAATCGACCCGGATCAGAAAGGAGGCCGCCCGGGCCTGCTCGAAGGTTTCGGCCACCACAACGGCGGTCGCCTGATGGTAGTGCTGCACCTCGGCGCCGCCGAACAGATATGCGGCGTTCATGGTACCGCGCCCGAGGCGCGGCATGTCGAGCGTGGTGACGATCGCGAGCACGCCCGGGGCCCGCTTGGCCTCGTCGATATGCATCGCCGTGATCCGGCCCTTGGCGATGCCGGCGCCTACCACGAAGCCATAGGCCTGGTTCGGCGCCACGTCGTGGCGCTCGTAGGCATAGGGGGCCGTGCCGGTGGTCTTGAACTTGCCGTCGATGCGGTCCAGCGGCTTGCCGACCACCTTCAGCTGATCGATCGGATTCGTAGTGGCGGGGGTGTCGAATTTCATGGCTCAGGCCCTCGCTTCGGCCAGCACGGCACCCAGGGTCCGTTCGACCAGCGGGAGCTTGAACGCGTTCTCGTGGGTGGGCTTTGCGCCCTCCAGCATGGCCGTGGCAGCCGGCTTGGCGCCACGCGGCAGCTCCGCCTCCGCCCCCTCGACCCGCCATGGCTTGTGCGCCACGCCGCCGAGCGCGACGCGGCCCGTCCCGTCGGGCTGGATGATCGCCGCGACCGAGACGAGGGCGAACGCGTACGACGCGCGGTCGCGCACCTTGCGGTAGATCTGCTTGCCGCCGACAGGGCGCGGCAGGGTCACGGCCGTGATCAGCTCGCCCTTTTCAAGCACGGTCTCGATATGCGGTGTGTCGCCGGGTAGGCGGTGGAACTCGGCAATCGGGATGGCGCGGGTGGCGCCGTCCGGCTTCACGGTCTCGACGGTCGCGTCGAGCACCCGCATGCCGACCGCCATGTCGGACGGGTTCGTGGCGATGCAATGCTCGCTCGAGCCGACCACCGCGAGCCCCCGGCTCACGCCGCCGAGGGCCGAGCAGCCCGAGCCCGGCTCGCGCTTGTTGCAGGGCTGGGCCGTGTCGTAGAAATACGGACAGCGGGTGCGCTGCAGGAGGTTTCCGGCGGTGGTCGCCTTGTTGCGGAGCTGGCCGGAGGCGCCGGCGAGCGTCGCCCGGGCGAGCACGCCGTAATCGCGCCGCACCCGCGCATCCGCCGCGAGATCCGTGTTGGTCACCAGCGCGCCGATGCGCAGCCCGCCTTCTGGAGTGGGCTCGATCGTGTCGAGTTTGAGTGCATTCACGTCGACCAGGTGGGTCGGTGCCTCGATCTGCAGCTTCATCAGGTCGAGCAGGTTGGTGCCGCCCGCGATGAACTTGGCGCCTTCCGTGCGGGCGACGGCTGCGGCCGCTTCGGCGGGCGAGGTCGCGCGTTCGTAGGTGAAGGCTCTCATCCCTGCCTCCCGGCCGGCTGCACGCCCGCGACCTCGGTCACGGCCTCGACGATGTTGGAATAAGCGCCGCAGCGGCAGATGTTGCCGCTCAT
>JAQGJZ010000500.1 GCA_028290385.1 Enterovirga sp. | reverse complement strand
CGCCGAAACCCATGTGGGGGCGCGCGTTCGAGGCCGCGTCGCCGACCAGCGCGACGCGACCGGACACGATGCGGGGCGCGACGAAGTCATAGACCGGGGTGAAGAACGGATCGGCGATCGCCTCGAGACAATCGTTCAGCGCCGGCGGCAGAACACGCCGTCCCTGCTCCCGCATGGCTGCGATCAGGTCCTTGCGGATCAGCGGCGGGGGGACCGAGAACTCGTGCTGGCGTCCGTTCTCGTCGACGCACATCTCCTTCAGCAGCTGAGCGTCAGCGACCTGGTACCAGATGAAATTGAAGCGGCGGTGCCCGGGCCGGAGATCGTTGTCGAACCCGGCGATCGGGTAACAGATGACCTCCTGCTGCGGCGGGAGGAAGAACGAGAAGTAGGGAAAAACCTCGTCCAGCGCCCGCTGCGAGAGATCCGCCTCGTTCGGTGCGCCGCGCCAGATGAAATAGCCGGCATAGACGGGCTGGACCTCTGGCATGATCTCGGCGCGTACGCCCGAGCGTATCCCGTCGCCGCCGACGAGGATGTCCGCCTGCTCGATCCGCCCTCCGGAGAAGTGCACGCGAACGCCGCGCTCGTCCTGCTCCACGCGCTCGAAATTCCACCCAAGATGGTAATGCGCTGGGTCGATGGTTTCGCGCAGCAGCCGCTGCAGGCGGTCCCAAGAGGTGAGGATCTGCGACAGGTGCTTCGTCGCGATGACCCGACCGTCGGCGTCGTACGCGACGCGGGTATCGACCGTGACGCCGAGCTCGCGGGTCCCCGCGCCACTCCTTTCGAGAGCGCCGATCAGCTCCGGATGCGTGGTGATGCCGGCACCGCGGCCGACCAGTTCGACCCCCGACCGCTCGTAGACATCCACCGTCCACCCGATCTGGCGGAGGAAGGCCGCCGTGAACAGGCCCGACATCGAGCCTCCGATGACCACGGCGCGAGGCTTGCCGCGAGCGCTCCGGGAGGCGGACATCAACGCGCCCCCATGGAGGTCGAGGTCGGACGCTCGCCCCGGATTGCAGCCCGACCCGGGTTGCGCGTACGAGCAAGGCGATCCCGGGCCGGCTGGCCGTGGAGCGCCGGAGCGTGGCCGAGCAGAGCGAGGCTGTCCCCTTCTTGCGCCATGCGTTTCCCCCTTGTTGTTCGTTGCGGCCTCGCCGGCGCTCGAGCATCGGCGAGATGCCCAAAGCGCCAGAAAAGCTGAGACGCGGATCGGCACGCACGCGCGGCGTCCCGTGTCCCAGCCAGGCTTGGGCCCGCGCTCCGGTCCCTGCATTGTTGTTCAGCAGGGTTCAGCGGAGCGCGTGACTTTCCGTGTTCTCCGTTCCCGACCGGAGCTCTTTGCTCAGAGCCCGATCCAGAGATCGACCATCACCGAGCAGCCCGGAACCTGGAGCGGAGCCTGAACTCCGACGGTCGTCGTCGCCGGGGGACCGTCCGGGAAATACGCGCTCGCGGCCGCTGCCGCGCGGTAGCTTTCCGACAGGTCGGTATGGACGGTGAGCATCCGCACGGCGTTGCGGAGGTCGGTTCCGGCCGCACGGCAGATCGCCTGCGCCTGCTCCATGATGTCGACCATCTGCGCCGCGGCGGTGTCGCGGTCGTAGGGGTAGCCCGGATTGGCGCGCGCCGATGGGACGAGGCCATTGGCATCCGCGGCCATCAGGCCGGACAGGAACAAGAAGTCGCCGGCCTTGACGGCCTGCGTCTCGCCGAACGGCGACGGGCGTGCAGAGCTCGTCTTGACGAGCTCCTTCTTCGCCCGCCCGCCGTTGCGGAGGGCGACGAAGTTGATCTCGATCCGCCCCTCGGTCACGCCGAGCGCACGGATCGGGTAGATCGTCCGAGCGGGCGGGTTCTCGGGAAAGAACTCGTGCCAGACGCGATCGAAGCGCGGCAGGTCGGCGATGTCGGCCAGGTAGACCTGGACCTTCACGACATTCGCCAGCGAGGAGCCGGCGGCCTCCAGCGTGATGGCCATGTTCTTCAGCGTGAGGCGCGCCTCACGGTCGATCTTGTTGCCCTCCCAGAAGTTCGGGTCGACCCGCGCTTCCGGAGCGACGCCGCTCTTCCAGTCCGTCGGCACCTGCCCCGCCAGGAAGATGTAATCGCCCGCCCGGATCGCGGGCGAGTATCCGCCGAGCGGCTTGGGGATTTTGTCCGTCTCGATGCCTTCCTTGCGCAGCTCCCCGTTGGGAACGATCGCGACGAGCTCGACCTGCGTGCTCGCCCCGGGCGCCAGCAGCGCATCGACCGCGACGGACGTGCTCGCCGGACGCGGCGGGTCCATGAAGTCGCGGCGCACCACATGGTAGGGGTCGATGGCGTCGCGCGTCACCGGGAAGGAATCGATGCGCACGGCATCCTCCATCTTGGCGCCGCCCGCCTCCAGGACCGCATTGAGGCTCTGGAAGATGTAGCGGGTCTCGCGGATCATCACGTGCTCACCCGCGAGCGGGATCGCCTCGTTGCCGCGGATCTCGGACGGCAGGCCGGATTGGAAGTCCGTGGCCATCGTGCCCGACACGAAGACCCAGTCCCGGTAGCGCAGCCCGGCGGTTCGGAAGGGCGTCGTCGGCAGGCCCGCGGGTTGCAGCAACTCTCTTTGAGACATCTAGGAACTCCCAGTAACTCTGGTTTTATTGAGAAAAGCCGCGGCTGATCGTGCAGCCGCGGCGGAAATTGCGCTCAGCAGGGCGGCGGATTGACCCCGAGCTTCGGGTCGATCGCGCGGACGCCGGCAAGCCAGGTGAACTGAGCGAGGTCGAGCGGCTCGGCCGTGACCTGGTCCTTCACGCCCCAGCGGCTCAGCGCGCAGAAGTCCTTGAAGAAGACGTCGTCGAGCGCCACCGGCCGCTCCATCGTGTCGTATTGGTCGCGCGTCGCCTTTTCGCTCAGGTCGAGCTTGGCCTTGGCGTAGGCGGCCACCGCGGCGAAATCCTTCTCCGCGACCGCCTTGCCCTTTGCGACCGCGCGCAAGAAGCGGGTCGCAGCATCAGCACCCTGCGGCGTAGCGAGCCAATCCTCACGCGCGCCGGCGATCAAATAGCCCTGGATGTAGCCGCCCGCATCGGCGAGATAATGCGACTTGTCGGGGCAGATCTCGAGCGCGCGAGAGCCGACCGGCTGCCATATGAAGAAGGCCGCGATGTCGCCCTGGCACAGCGCCGTCGGCAGAAGCTGGGTGTCGAGGTTCTTGACCGTTACCTTGGCGGGATCGATCCCGTTCTTGGTCAGATACTCGGAGATGAACCAGGATCCGGTCGAGCCCACGCGGGTCGCAACCGTCTTGCCGATCAGATCCTGCGGCTTCGTGATCGCCTTCTGGGCGGCGATGACATAGCCCTTGGTGTCGCGCTCGATCGCGGCGATCACCTTGAACTTCTTCCGGCTGTTGAAGAAATACTGCACGCTCGGCAGATCGCCCGCGAGCACGATGTCGCCCTGGCCGGTCTGGAAGCTTTGGAACGCCGTCGTTCCGGACGGGAACAGGCGGTACGTGACCTCGAGCCCCTCCTCCTTGAAGAAGCCCTTCTCGAAGGCCATCCAGATCGAGTCGTTGTTGACCGAGGGCTGGCCGAACAGGGTGATCTTGGTCGGCGCGCCCTGGGCCGAGGCGGCGGTTGCGAGAACGGCGCTCAGAAGAGCTCCCGAGACCGCACGCGCGCAGCGACTGAATATACTGTGACCGATCATGTCTGGGTCTCCGGTGCGACGAGGAAGGGAATGGCGGCGTGTGCGGCAGGATCAGTGGGCGCCGGCGTCCGCCAGCATGAAGCGTGACAGCATCCTCTTCACGGCGATGCGGAACACGCGGTCGGTCAGGAACCCGAGGGTGGAGATCGTGATCAGCGCGACGAAGATCTTGTCGGTCTGCAGCAGCATCGACGATTTCTGCAGCAGGTAGCCGATGCCGGAATCGGCGGCGAGGATTTCGGCCGGGATGATGCTCATGAAGGAGGACGCCATCGCGACCCGCATTCCGGTCACGATGAACGGCGTCGCCGATGGGATGACGATGAGCAGAAAGATCTCGAGCCGGCTGGCGCCCAGACACTCGGCAGCGCGCTGACGCGCCGCTGGCGTGCGCCAGACGCCGACGACGGTGTTGACGAGGACGATAAAGAACGTGCCCCAGAAAATGAGGAAGTACTTCGACATCTCGCCGATGCCGAACCAGATCACCGCGATGGGGATCATCGCCGTCGGCGAGAGGTAGCGCAGGAGTTCGATGATCGGATCGAACAGATCGTGCAGGATCTGGATCCGGCCGATCAGCACGCCGACCACGATCGCGAGGGCCGATCCCGCGATGAAGCCCACCAGCACGCGGGTCATGCTGATCGTGACGTCGTGCAGGATCTCGCCGCTCACGATCATCGGCCAGGCGGCCTTTGCGACTGCGGTCGGCGGCGGCACGAGGAACGGGTCGAACACGGTCGACGAGGCGATCTGCCAGACAACAAGGGCCATCGCGATGGAAGCCGGCGCGAGCAGGGAGCCACGGAGATTGCGCCAAAGGCGGGGCATGCGCGCCAAGGACGGGCCCGTCCTCGGGGCCTCGGCGCCAGCTTGTCTCAATGAGAGGTCGGTCATCCCAGTCGCGCCTCGGAGCGCCGGATCTCCGGCGTCAGGAGTTGCTCGATCTCCCCGAAGGTCTCGGCATAGAAGGCCCCGCTCATCTCCCGGGGACGAGGGACGTCGACGTCGATCACACGCAGGAAGGTGGAGCGCGGACCGACGGACATGATGGCGATGCGGTCGGCGAGCGCGATGGCTTCGGCGATGTCGTGCGTCACGAAGACGATCGTCTGCCCGGTGCGCTGCCAGATCTCGAGCAGTTGCGCGTGCATGCGCCGCCGCGTCATCGCATCCAGGGCGGCGAACGGCTCGTCCATCAGGAGAACGCGCGGCTCCACGGCCAGGGCTCGCGCGATCTGCAGCCGCTGGCGCATGCCGCCCGAGAGCTGCGATGGCAGCTTTTCGCGATGCGCGTCCAGATCGACCATCCGCAGATGGTTGGTGACGATCTCGCCCCAGCGCTCCTTCGGAACCCGTCGCACCCGCAACGCAAAGCGGATGTTTTCTTCGACCGTCAGCCAGGGCAGCAGGGCGGACCCGGCGTCCTGGAAAAACATCATTCGGTCGCGGCCCGCGCGGTTGACCACTTCGCCGTCGAACGAGACCGCACCGCTCGAGACCTTCTCGAAACCGGCGATGATGTTGAGCAGCGTCGACTTTCCGCAGCCGGATGGGCCGAGGAGGCAGAAGAACTCGCCCGGCCGAATGTCGACGGAGATGCCGTCGAGGGCGACATAGCCGTCGGCCGCCTCGCCATAGGTCTTTCTGACATCGCGAACTTCAAGCACGAGCCTGTCCTCGCCTTGTCCTGACCCGATCCATTGGCGTTCCCTTCCCGTGCGGCTCAGGCTGACGGGGCATAGCCCCAGAGGTCGACCGTCACCTCGGACCCGGGCACGTGGCCGGCCGGCACGCGAACGGCCTGCAAGGGCACCGGGGCGTCGCCCAGGAACTCCCGCCAGACGAGCTGCGAGGGGTAGAAGCCCGAGAAATCCTCGTAGAAATGCTGCGCGCGCACGACGTTGGCGAGCGATGTTCCGGCCGCCTGCAGGATGCCGTCCGCGGCGCCCAGCACGGCGCGCATCTGGTGCCGGGCCGAGCCACCGAACGGCTTGGCGCCCCTGGCGCGAGCGGCTGCCGGAAGAAGCCCGTCCGCATCGGCCGCGAACAGACCCGAGAGAAGAACCAGATCGCCGGCTTTCACGGCCGCCGGACCAAGGCGCATCGCGGCTGAGGCCGGATGCTCGATGACGCTCTTCCGGGTCGCACCGTTGCTGCGCAGCGCCATCAGGTTGATCTCGATGATGGCATCGCTGAAGCCGAGCCCGGAGGTCGCCACGACGGTCAAGGCGCAGGAATTGTCGCCGAAGTGGCGGTTCCACACGTCCATGAAGTTCGGCAGGTCGGCCATGTCCGTCAGATAGACCTGGGCCTTCACGGCATCGGCGAGCGAACTGCCGGCCGCCTCGAGAGACGGCTTCAGCCGTGACGTGATCAGGAACTCCGTCTGCAGGCGGATGTCGGTGCCGTTCCAGATCGCCTTGGACGGGCGGAAAGCCGCCGGCGCGAGCTCCGTCAGGGCCTCGTTGTTCGCCATCTGCCCGGCGACGAACACGTAGTCGCCGGCACTGATCGCCGCCGCGAACCCGGAATGCTGCGGAACCGGCACGTCGACCGGGATGGCGCGGCGCGGCTCCATTCCGTACCCGGGCAGCGTTGCCACGAGCGACACCTCGAGCCCGGCCTCCTCCAGGAGAAGCTCCTCCACCAGCACGGAGGTGCTGGGCGGGATCGCTCCGCCGAACGCCGCCTTCCGGGCGTGGTGATAGGGGTCGACCGCGGCTGCGGAGGGGTAGAACTGGTCGAGCCGGACAGCGTTGCTCAGGCCGGCTCCGCACGATTCGAGCAGCTGGCGTGCTTCGCTGAGGATGACATCGCCTTCGCGCCGGTGGCGCGGCAATCCGGCGAGCGGCAGGCCGGCTTTTCCGACCACCTGCGGATCGAGCCCTGCCTCGAAATCGCCCGCCAGCAGCCCCGACAGGAACAGCCACGGGCCCGCCTTCACGGCGCGGCTGAGCGACAAGCCCGTTCTGCGGTCGACCGCCTGGTCCAGATGCGTGACGTTCGTCATTCCAATCTCCCTGCTCCAATTGAGGACCATGAAGAGGATTGGTGTCAAGACAGATTTTTCTTTCGAGAGAAATGTTGCTCTGACAACGGTTTAAGCATGGTGCGCGCATCTTGACCAATGCCGATTGGTACAATATTGGTTAGGAAACATGAGGCTGGTGCGGTGGCAGATCACGACGAGGCGCTGAGAATTCTCCGGAGGCGGATCACGTCGGGCAAATATCCCAGCAAGAGCCGCCTTCCGCCGGAAAGGGCACTTGCGGAGGAGCTCGGCATGAGCCGGGGCACGCTCCGGAAGGCGCTGGAAGTGCTGGAATCCGAGGGGCTGGTCTGGCGCCACGTCGGCAAGGGGACGTTCGTCGGCCATCCCGCCGTGAGAGTCTCCCTGCCAGCCGACGCAGGTGCGATCTCCATGAGCCCGCGCGAGATCCTGGAGGCCCGGCTCATGTTCGAGCCGATCATCGCGGCTCGCGCAGCCACTTCCGCGACTCGCTCCGACCTCGAACTTCTCGGGAAATACGCGAGAAAGGCGGACGATGCCGCCGACTGGGAAGCGTTCGAGCTCTGGGACCGGACACTTCACCGGGCGATCGCCGCCGCGACGCAGAATGCGGCCTGTCTCGTCTTCCTCGACATCGTCAACCGTGCGCGGGAGCAGGACGATTGGAGCCGGGCCCAACTCCCGCCGCTCGATTCGCCTCGCCCGATCCGAAGCCGGGCCGTCCACTTCACGATTGTCGAGGCGATCTTCAACCGGAATGCGGCAGCGGCCGCCCAAGCCATGCGGCAGCACCTGGAGCGCGTCCGCGAGGTTTATTTCAGCGAGGATGTCTCGGTCGAAACCGCTGGACTGGCTTCGCCGTCCGCCGGCCTGGTTCTGCGCGGCCGAAAGCGGTGATGCCATCCCCTGTCGCGGCCTCGGGCCGGCACCCCGTCTGGGTCTTGCTCAGGGCGAGGCCCGGCATGTATGCACTGCAGGGTTCGACGGCCCCCGCGCTCACCACCCTGGCCCCGGCAGGTGAATCGTATCCGCGGAACGGTGGCCCGCCACAGGAGCACATCATGAAGGACGGGCCTCAAGGCGAGATCGATTGCCCGTTGCCCTTGGCGACGATCACCGAGCTGAAGAACGCCGACCCCGGAGAGGTGGTCGCGTCCGTGCTTCCCCTGTCGGAAGAGCTGCGGATCAAGCTCGCGCTCTACTGCTACAACCGCGCGCACCTTCGCCCGCTGGGGCTGATCGTTGCGGCGACGATCGACCCGGAGCGCCTGGCCCAGCTGGGCGGCACGCTCGGCGAGGTGATCGCGGCGCAGAGCCGGGCCTCGGGCCTGAGCTTTGGGACCGAGCCCCTCCCCGAGCCGAAGAAGCGGGCCGAGAAGCCCAAGCCGAAGATCAGCCTGGGCGGCCGAGGCTGGGTCGACCGGTAAGCAGGCGGGGTTCGCCCGCCCCGCTCACGGGCGGCCGGGCGACGCGGCCCGGTGAGCCCAGGACAGGCGCAGTTCCTCGAAGAAGCGGTCCGCGGCGGGATCGTCCTCCGGGATGACGTGGTTGCGTCCTTGCAGGACCACGAACCGGGCATTCGGGATGGCGGCCGCGAGGTCGCGGCCTTCCTGAAGCGGGCACAGCAGATCGCCGCGGGTGTGCATCCCAGCGTCGGCGCTGTGATTTTGGGCAGGAGTTGGCTCACGTGCAGGCTTCCGGTCACCTCCATGTAGCGCGCCGCGCATTCGGCGCTGGTCGCGATGCGGTGCAGGTCGGCGGCT
>JAQGJZ010000497.1 GCA_028290385.1 Enterovirga sp. | reverse complement strand
GTCGATTGTAAGAACAGAGATCGGATGAAGGGCCAATTAAAGCCACACCCAGGCAAGCCGGCGATCTCGCCTACGAAGGGCTCTTTTTGCCCGCAGGCGCGTGCAGGACTACCTGCGCACGCTCATTGGCAAGCTCGCTTTGCTGCGGATGTTAGGCCAAAGCAGAAGGGCTTGCGGCGCCCGCGCAATATACGGTTTTGGCCCGCGTGCCCGGTAGCTCGGTCGCATCTTTCGAATATCGTGGCGGATGCCAGATATTTTGGATGGAGTTGGTGCCCAGGGGCGGGATCGAACCACCGACACTGCGATTTTCAGTCGCATGCTCTACCAACTGAGCTACCTGGGCGTCCGGCGTTCGGACATGTCCGAAGCGGAGCCGGGCTTATAGGAGCCCTCGTTCGGTCTGTCTAGCGCCCTCCGCGGATTCTTGCGCATCGGATGCATCTTCGTCGGGCGTGACCGGGATCGCGTAGGAATCGCTGAGCCAGCGCTGCAGATCGACATCCGCGCAGCGCGGCGAGCAGAAGGGCCGGTGCTGCGGGGAGCGCGGCTTGCTGCAGATCGGGCAGCGCGGCCCTGTCGTGGATGTGCTCACCTGGCCTCCTCAGCCCCTTTCGCTGCGTGGCGGCGGCGCCCTCGCGCGCGCTCGCATCCTTCGCCATGGTTTTGTGTTGTGCGAATGGCGCCCGGGTGTCTAGGCACCGCAGCCGGTCTGCCGCTACGCTCGCGCAAGCAGCCCATCGGGGCCATGGAGAGAGCTCTGAAGCGACTCATCGCGGTGGCCGTCCTCGCCCTGCCCCTCGCCGGCTGCAACAGCGAGTTCTCGCTGAGCTGCGCCACCCCGAAGGGGACCTATCTCCTGATGGTGAAGCCCGGAATCCCCTGGCTGCCGCTGCTCAAACCCTCGCTGAAATGGATCACGACGGCCAACGTCTATGACCTGCAGCCGTCGCGCTCCGACGATTACCAGGTGATCGGCGAGCTCACGACCCGCATCGCGGGCTGGCCGGCCGCGGCCGAGCGGCAGGTTTTTGTCGTGAACCGGATCACGAGCGAGTTCCAGACCGCGTTCTTCCGCAAGCCGAACGCGGCCGAAAGCGCGGATGCGACGCGCGTTCCGGGCGAGGATATCGAGATCGAGGCGATCAAGGGCAGCTGCGCGCGCAGCTTCCCGCAGCGCCTGTAGCCCCAGGGGCCGACGCGGCGGGGCGGCTCAGCCGGAGGCCTGCTCGCGGGCCCGCAGCGCCGTCTTGAGCACCTTGCCGTAATTGTTCTTCGGCAGGCTTTCCACGAACACGTAGTCCTTCGGCCGCTTGAACCGGGCGATCCGGGACAGGCAGAGCGCGTCCAGCTCAGGGACAGGCGCCGCGCCGACCACGTAGGCGACGACGACCTCGCCCCAATCCGCATCCGGCCTGCCAATCACGGAGACCTCGCGCACGGCGGGATGGGTCAGCAGCACCTCCTCGACCTCGCGCGGGTAGATGTTGGTGCCACCCGAGATGATGACGTCCTTTGAGCGGTCCTTCAGGGTGAGGTAGCCGGCCGCGTCGAAGGCGCCGAGATCGCCCGTGTGCAGCCAGCCGCCGCGCAGCGTCCGCGCGGTCGCCTCGTCGTCGCGCCAATAGCCCAGCATCACGGCGTCGCCGCGCGCCACCACCTCGCCCGTCTCGCCCGGCGGGAGCGGCCGGTCATCGGCGTCCACCGCATGCGTTTCGATGCCCGCATAGGCGCGCCCGGCCGAGCCCAGGCGCTCGCGCCACTGGGGATGGCCGCGGTCCGCGATCTCGGCCTTCGGCAGCGTCGTGATCGTCATCGGGCTTTCGCCCTGGCCGTAGATCTGGGCGAAGCGCGGCCCGAAGCGATCGAGCGCGGCGATCGCGTCCTCCACATACATCGGGGCTCCGCCATAGATGATCGTGCGGATCGCCTCCGCGTCGACATCCGGCGCCGCCCCGACGAGCCGCTTCACCATGGTCGGCGCGGCGAACATCGACATGCGGCGCCAATGGCCGAAGGTCTTGGCGATCTCGTCCGGATCGAACGCGCCCGATTCGGGCACCACGTTGACGGCGCCGCGCAGCACGTGGGCCATGATGTAGAGGCCGGAGCCGTGGCTCATCGGGGCGGCGTGAAGGACCGTGTCGCCCGGCGCGATCGGATCGACCTCCAGCGCATAGGCGACGGATGCGGCCGCGAGGTTGCGGGGGCTGAGCATCGCGCCCTTGGGCCGGCCCGTGGTGCCGCTCGTGTAGAAGAGCCAGGCGAGGTCGTCCGGAGCCCGGGTCGCGGGCGGCACCGGGTCGGCGCCCGCCAGCCGCTCGAAGGCGTCGCCGTCCAGCAGGATCAGGTGCTCGAGCGAGGCCGGGGCATGCGCTGCGGCCGCCCCCTCGACATCGGCCGACACGAAGCAGAGCCGCGCGCCCGAATGCTCCAGCACATAGGCGAGTTCGGCGCCGTGCAGCTTGGCGTTCACGGGCACCGCCGCGAGCCCGGCATGCCAGATGGCGTAGAGCGCCTCGAGATAGGCCGGGCTGTTCCTGGCGAAGATCGCGACCCTGTCCCCGGGCCGGAGGCCAAGGCCGTCCCGGAGCGCGCCCGCGATGCGCGCGACGCGCCGGCCGAGCTCCCCATAGGTGCGCACGACCGACAGTCCGTGGCCGAGTGCCGGCAGGTCGGGATGCGCGCCGGCCAGGCGCTCGAGCCAGATCGCGAGGTTCAAGGCTACCCTCCGGGGCTGCTGCTCCAGGAACCGCGCAGCGGAAAGCCGCTGCCCTCCAGCAGGCAGGACGTCTCGTAGAGCGGCAGCCCGACGACGTTGGAATAGGAGCCGACGATCCCGAGCACGAAGGCGCCGGCAAAGCCCTGGATGGCGTAGCCGCCCGCTTTGCCCTGCCACTCGCGCGAGGCGAGATAGGCCTCGGTCTCCTGTTCGGAGAGCCGCTTGAAATAGACCCGGGTCTCGACGAGGCGCTCTCGCACGACTCCGCCCGCTCTCAGCAG
>JAQGJZ010000480.1 GCA_028290385.1 Enterovirga sp. | reverse complement strand
GAGCCTGTCGAGGGACGCGGCGGAGTGTGCCGGGCCGCCCTCGGCCCGGGCGAGGGCGGACCGATAGGCCCCGAAGGCGTCGCGCCGGCACTCTGCGCAGGGGCGGTGGCCGGCCGCGAGCGCCACGGCCTCGTCGGGAAAGAAGAGTTCGGTGTAGCGGCGCGGCGCCATGATCGCCCGGCGCCGGCCCTTGAAGGCGAGGCGGCAGATGATCCAGTGCGGGTGCCGCCAGCGGGCCCGTCCGAGCCGGCCGGCCTCGTCGTGCAGGATGCCGCGGTTGCCCATGAAGGCGCCCCGGAAGGGCAGGGCGACGATCTCGCCCGTCGGCAGGACGCGGTTCTGGCGAGGCATTGCCGCGCCCGCTGTCACGCGGCGCCGAAGCGCATCGCGCCGTCCGTCACGACCTCGATCCCGGAAACGCGCATGCCCAACCGATACGGAGCCGGCCGGTGCCCGTCAAAGCACCTGTCGGTCAGCCCGTCTTGCGCCGCAGGTGCTCGTCGAGCCGGGGCATGATCTCGACGAAGTTGCAGGGCATGTGCCGGTAATCGAGCTGCGAGGCGAGGATGCCGTCCCAGCCGTCCCGGCAGGCGCCCGGCGAGCCCGGCAGGCAGAAGATGTAGGTCGCGCCCGCGACACCGGCGGTTGCGCGCGACTGGATCGTCGAGACGCCGATCTTGGCGAACGAGATCTGGTGGAAGATCGCGGAAAATCCGTCCATCCGCTTCTCGAAGAGCGGCTCCAGCGCTTCCGGCGTCACGTCCCGGCCCGTGAAGCCGGTGCCGCCGGTCGTGATCACGGCGTCCACCGCGGGATCGGCGATCCAGGCGCGAACCCGCGCGCGGATCGCCTCGACATCGTCCGGCACGATGGCCCGGTCGGCCAGGCGGTGGCCGGCTTCCGTGAGCCGCTGCACCAGCGTGTCGCCCGAGCGGTCGTCCGCGGGTGTCCGCGTGTCGGAGACGGTGAGAACCGCGATCCCGAGCGGGACGAAGGCCCGAGGCTCCTTGGCCTGGCTCACCGGGCCCGCCTCACAGTCGGCTCGCCCTAAAGGTGTCGCAGCTCTGCACCTGGCCGCTCTTGAAGCCGGTGAGCAGCCAGCGCACCCGCTGCGCCGAGGAACCGTGCGTGAAGCTGTCGGGCATGACCTCGCCGCCGCGCTTGCCCTGGAGGCGGTCGTCGCCGATCGCCTCGGCGGCCTTCACGGCCTCCTGCATGTCGCTTTCGTCGATGGCGTTCCAGCGCTGGTTCGAGTTCTTGGCCCAGACGCCGGCGAGGCAATCGGCCATCAGCTCCACGCGGACGGACAATTGGTTGGATTCCCGCTCGCCGACCTCGCGCTGGCGCGCCTGCACCTTGGGCAGCACGCCGAGGAGGTTCTGGATGTGGTGCCCCACCTCGTGCGCGATGACATAGGCGTAAGCAAAGTCGCCGCCGGCATTGAAGCGGCGCTGCATCTCCTGGAAGAAGCTCGTGTCGATATAGACCTTCTTGTCCAGCGGGCAGTAGAACGGCCCCATGGCCGATTGGGCCGCGCCACAGCCCGAGCGGGTGCCGCGCGTGTAGAGAACGAGCGGGGTCGGCGTGTATTGCCGGTTCACCTGCGCGGGCAGGACCTCCTTCCAGACATCCTCGGTGTTGCCGAGCACGGCGGCCGCAAAGCGCCCGACCTGGTCGTCCGGGGCGCCCGAGCGGCTCGGCGCGGGCGGCGCCTGGCGCTCATAGCCGGAGCCACCGCCGCGGCTGACCATCTCGGCGCCGCCGATCAGGATGCGCGGATCGATGCCGAGGGCCCAGCCGACGATGCCGAGCACGAGCACGGTCCCGATGCCGAGCCCGCCGCCCCCGCCCATCGGAAACCCGAAGCCGCCGCCACCGCCGCTCTGACCGCGGCGGTCCTCGACATATTCGGAGGTGCGGAAATCTTCCCAGCGCATCCCTGACCCAGGCTCCGTCTGGCCTTGCTAATGGGCGGCGGCCAAGCTTGTTCCTGTAGACTCGCCCACCGCTCCGTCCAGCCTCAAACGCCGTCCACGATGCGGATATCGCGCTCCGCACCGCTGCCGAGGGCCGCCAGGGCCTCCTGATAGGCCGGGCTGTCATGCGCTGCGCGGGCCTGCTCGACGCTGTCGAACTCGATCACGACGGTCCGCTGCTCGAGGCCCGCCTCGTAAACCTGGGCCGGCATGCCGCGCACCAGGATCCGGCCGCCGGCCGCCTGGATGGCGGGGGCACTCAACCTGGCATAGGCCGCGAGGGCGTCGGGATTGCTCACCGACCGATACGTCGCGACCCAATACGCTTTCGCCATTCTGTCCTCCCTGCGGCCGACCTTATCGCGCCGCTCCGATCTCTTCCATCGCCCGCCGCAGCAGGCGCAGATCACGCCAGGCGAGCCGTTTGTCCACGGGCTGGCGCAGCAGGTAGGCCGGGTGCAGCATCGGCAGCGCCCGGACGGGATGGGCGAGGCCGGAATATTCCACCCAGCGCCCGCGCACCCGCTTGATGCCCTCCTTGAGGCCGAGCAGCGTCTGCGTCGCGGGGGCCCCGAGCGTCACGATGATGCGGGGCGCGCAGAGCTCGATCTGGCGCAGCGTGAACGGCAGGCAGATCGCTACTTCCTGCGGGGTCGGCGTGCGGTTTCCGGGCGGGCGCCACGGCACGACATTGGCGATGTAGACTTGGTTCCGGTCGAGCCCGACCGAAGCGAGCATGCGGTCCAGCAACTGGCCAGCCCGGCCGACGAACGGCTTGCCGGCCCGGTCCTCGTCGCCACCCGGCGCCTCGCCGACCAGCATGATGTCGGCTTCCGGGTTGCCGTCCGCAAAGACCAGCTGCTTGGCCGTGCGCTTCAGCGCGCAGCCTTCGAAGGCGGCCACCATGGCTTCGAGTTCGGCGAGAGTCCGGGCTTCGCGCGCCCGCATGCGGGCGGCTTCGGCGACCTCCTCGGGCGGGGCGGTCGCGGCGAGCGGAAGGGCGCGGAGCGAGCGTTCGGGGTCCCCCGCCGGCTCCTGGACCAGGCGGACATCGGCAGCCGCTGCCGGCCGCTCGGCCGGGCGGGCGTTCTCGGCAAAGCGGTCGTGCGGGGCTTCGTCGAGCGCGATGTCGATTCCGGCCGCGACATAGAAGTCGAACAGCGCGACGAGCTGCGCGTGGTCGGGCCGGGCCTCGGTCATGGACCCGTCTTAGCGGGTGCGGCCGGGGGGACCAAGGCGCGCGGTCCGCGCCGCCGCATGCCGGGCCTAGCCCACGGCCTCCAACGCGCTCGACAACGCGAGCCACTCGTCCTCCGCCGCCGCCAGAGCCTTGGCGGCCTCGGCCCGCATCCGGGCGAGCTCGTTCGCCTTGCGCGGGTCCGCCTCGTAGGCGGAGCCGTCGCCGAGCGCCTTGTCGACCTTGGCGATCACGTCCGTCAGCCGGGCGATCCGGGCCTCGACGGCCTCGAGCTGCTTGCGCTTCGGCTCGGCGGATTTGCGGCGCTCGGCCGCGAGGCGGCGGTCCTCGGCCCGGGAGGAGGGCTCCTCGGGCTCCGCCGCCGCCTTGGCCGGCTTCTTCTCGCCGCCGGACAGGACGAAGCGGCGGTAATCGTCCATGTCGCCGTCGAAGTTCTGCACCGTCCCGTCCGCGACCAGCCAGAGCCGGTCGGCGCAGGCTTCGATCAGAAAGCGGTCGTGGCTGACCAGGATCACGGCGCCTTCGTAATCGTTGATCGCCTCCATCAGGGCGGTGCGGCTGTCGATGTCGAGGTGGTTGGTCGGCTCGTCGAGGATGAGGAGGTGCGGGTTGTTGAACGCCGCGAGCCCCATCATCAGCCGGGCCTTTTCACCGCCCGAGATCTGGCTGACCGGCGTGTCGGCCTTCTGGCCCTGGAAGCCAAGCCGGGCGCAGCGCGCGCGAATCTTCGATTCCGGCTGGCCGGGCATGCGGGCCGCGACATGCGCGAAGGGCGTCGGCGCGCCGGACAGCTCGTCGAGCTGGTGCTGCGCGAAATACGCGACTTCGAGCTTGTTGGAGCGGGTCACCGTGCCGGCGAGCGGCTCCAGCTTGTTCGCCAGCACCTTGCAGAAGGTCGACTTGCCGTTGCCGTTGGAGCCGAGCAGCGCGATCCGGTCGTCCGGCAGCAGGGTGAGCTCAAGCCGCTTCAGGACCGTGCGCTCGCCGTAGCCGACCTCGACGCGGTCCATCGCGACGATCGGCGGGGAGAGCTGCCGCTCGGGGGAGGGGAGGTCGAAGGGCAGCACGTTGTCCTCGACCGTGAGCGAGGCCGGCTCCAGCTTGGCGAGGCGCTTGATGCGCGATTGCGCCTGCCGGGCCTTCGAGGCCTTGGCGCGGAAACGGTCGACGAAGGCCTGCAGGTGCTTGCGCTCCGCCTCCTGCTTGGCCGCGAACTTCGCTTCCAGGCGGCGCTTCTCGGCGAGCTGCCGGGCGAACGAGGAATACCCGCCACGCCAGATCGACAGCTTGCCCCGGTCGAGGTGCAGGATGTGATCGACGCAGGTGTCCAGCAGCTCGCGGTCGTGGCTGATCACCAGCACGGAATGCGGGTAGCGCGACAGGTAGTCGTACAGCCAGAGCGTGCCTTCGAGGTCGAGATAGTTGGTCGGCTCGTCGAGGAGCAGCAGGTCCGGCTCGGTGAACAGAAAGGCCGCGAGCGCGACCCGCATGCTCCAGCCGCCCGAGAAGGAGGAGCAGGGCCGCCCATGCGCCTCCTCGACGAAGCCGAGGC